>JBQTKE010000150.1:0-1581 GCA_052386435.1 Myxococcaceae bacterium | reverse complement strand
CAAAGGGCCTGACTTCGCCACTGCCGGCACGGCTCTCTCGTTGCCGCTCGCTCCCACTGCGATTCGGGCGGGCGATTTTGACGGAGATGGCGATCTGGATCTCGTCGCCACTGGCGGCGGCACGGTGCAGGTACTGGAGAGTACTGGAGCTGCGTTCACCAGCCGGGTGATTGAGAACGCCAGCACGGTCTCGATTGTTGTCGCGGACCTCGATCTCGACGGCAGAACCGACTTTGCCTGGATCGAAGCCGGGAAGATCCAGCTGCGCCGCAACACCGGCAACTTCACCTTCTCGACCGCCTCACCTGTCACCGGCTCCGGCGTACCATTGTGGCTCTCCGCGGGAGACATCGACGAAGACGGGGACCCAGATCTGATCGCGACCTATTCGACGGGCGCCTATGACTCGGTCCACTACCTGCTGCTCAACAAGGTTCAATGAAAGCGATTCGACTCCCTCAGCTTGCGCTCGCAGACGTGGCGGATCCTGTGGAAGGCGTCTCTGAAGTGCGCGTGAAAGTGCGCGCGTGCGGCGTGAACCGCGCGGACCTGTTGCAAGCGAAGGGGCTCTACCCTGCCCCGCCGGATGCGCCCGCCGACATTCCAGGGTTGGAGTACGCCGGGGAGGTGATCGCCGTGGGATCGCAAGTCCGCCGCTTCAAGGCCGGAGACCGCGTGATGGGGATCGTGGGAGGGGGCGCGTACTCGGAGCAGCTCGCCGTTCACGAGCGCACCGCGCTGAAGATTCCGGACGGGATGGGCTTCGTCGACGCGGCGGCGATCCCTGAAGCGTTCATGACGGCGTTCGACGCACTGGTCTTGCAGGCAGATCTCCGCTCGGGAGAGACGGTCCTGATTCACGCCGTAGCCAGCGGAGTGGGGACCGCCGCCGCGCAGATTGCCCGTGCGTTGGAAGCACGCGTCTGCGGCACCGTCCGCAGCGCTTCGAAGATCGAGGCCTGTCGCGCGCTCGGGGTGGAAGTGAACCCGGAGCTGCACGGCGAAGCGCAAGTGATCTTGGATCTGGTCGGCGCTTCGTTGGGTGAACAGTCGCTGGAGGCCGCAGCCCCCCGAGCGCGTTGGCTGTGCGTGGGTCTTCTTGGAGGGGCAGCCCTCTCTTTGGACTTAAGCCGTCTTCTTCGAAAGCGCCTACGCCTGATCGGCACCGTGCTGCGCAGCCGCCCGCTCGAAGAGAAGATCGCGGTCACCTTGGCGTTCGAGCAACAGATGCTTCCGCTCTTCGAACGCAAGCGACTCACGCCGATCGTCGCCCGGACGGTGCCGAGCGCGCGCGTTCAAGATGCTTTCGATGCGTTGACGTCAAACCAGACGCTGGGGAAAGTGATCCTCACCTGGGATTGACCAGGCTCAGGTCGGCCGCGGCAGACCAAGACTCACCCGCTTCGGCTCGCGCGACGGAACCTGTCAAACGGATCCAGAGCTGGACCCCGCCTGCGTTTCATGGAACATCGCGCCGTCTGAACCTGAACCCTGAAAAACGAATGATGAGCTCTCGCCTCTTCGCAGTGTGTGCCTTCGGACTTCTGGTCCTCCCCACTCCTGCGCTCTCGGCTCTTGCGC
>JBQTKE010000149.1:0-14851 GCA_052386435.1 Myxococcaceae bacterium | reverse complement strand
TCGGTCAAGAGCTGGCGCGTGAGACGCGACAGCTGGAGCGCAGGCTGGACGAGCTGCAGGGAGGAATTCTCGAAGTCCGCATGGTGCCGCTCGGCCAGGTCTTCGAGCGATTGGCGCGGCTCGTTCGTCGAGTGGCGCGTGAAGCGGGTAAGGAAGTCGAGCTGGTAATCTCCGGCGTCGACGTGGAGTTGGACAAGCTGATCGTGGAAGAGCTCAGCGATCCGCTGATGCACATCATCCGCAACGCCCTGGACCACGGCATCGCCACGCCTGACCAGCGCGAGAAGGCGGGGAAGCCGCGAAGAGGAACGTTGGGTCTGCGCGCCACGCAGAAAGGAAATCAGGTCGTCATCCAAGTCTCCGATAACGGTCGAGGCATTGATCTCAAGCGGGTCGCTGAGGTGGCCATTCACAAAGGGCTGATCACCGCGCAAGAGGCAGCGGAGATGGGGCCGCGTGAGATTCGCAGTCTGATCTTCGTTCCAGGGTTCTCCACCGCTCGCAACGTTTCCGAGCTGTCGGGTCGCGGCGTGGGACTGGACGTGGTGAAGACCAACATCGCGAACCTCTCGGGAATCATCGATCTGGCGAGCGAGCCGGGGCAAGGGACGGTCTTCACGTTGACGCTCCCGGTGACGCTGGCGATCATCCGCGCGCTGGTTGTCTCCGTGAGCAAGCGCGTCTACGCGGTGCCGCTCAACAGCGTGCTCGAGATCGTCTCCATCGACGAGAGCGAAGTGCGCACGGTGGAGAAGCGTGAGGTGGTGAGCCTGCGCGAACAGACCCTGCCTCTGACGCGCCTCGCGCAGTTGTTCGCGCTTCCGGAGCGTCGAGGCAGGCGTTCGTTCGTCGTCGTGGTGGGGTTGGCGCAGCAGCGCGTGGGACTGGTCGTGGAGGAGTTGTTGGGCCAGCAGGACATCGTCATCAAGCCGCTCGGGGGAAGGTTGCGGCACACGCCAGGAATCGCCGGCGCCACCGAGCTGGGAAATCGCCAAGTGGTGCTGGTGTTGGACGTAGGCGCGCTGATGGAAGAGGTCATCACTCCTGAACGACGGGCGGACTTCCTGTGAGCTTCTCCGCGCTACTCGACGAGTTCTTCTATAGGCCTGACGAGGAGACCGGTCAGCTCTTCGACATGGACACGTTGGTGGACGAGTCCGCGCCGGCTGCTCCCGAAGAAGCACCCTCGGAGTATCTCGTCTTCGCGCTGGAGTCCGAGCGCTACGCCATCCCCGTCGACGCTGTGCGCGAGATCGTTAAAGTGCCGCGGCTCACCGAGGTGCCCCGGTCCGCGGACAATTTGCTGGGCGTGATGAACCTGCGTGGAGAGGTGCTGCCGGTCTACGAGGTGAAACGCCGACTGCACCTCTCGGAGTCAGCGCCGGTGTTGGCCGGTCCTGATGCGCAGTCGGCAGCTCTGCCCAAGAGCGCGCGGATCGTCGTGGTGCGCGACGAGGAAGGCGATGCGGGCGTGCTGGTGGACTCCGTGCAGGAGGTGCTGCGCCTGAAACCCTCGACGATCGAGGTTCCTCCAGCGGGACTCGGCTCCGAGCGCGATTGCATCGTTGGAATCGGCCGGCGCCGCGATCAGCTCTTCATCCTCATCGACATTCATCAGGCCTTGGCATGAGCCACGAAGAGCCCGTTCAGCTCTGCATCTTCCTCGCCGGCAGCGAAGAGTTCGCGCTCGACCTGATGCGCGTTGAAGAGATTCTTCCGCCGCAGAAGGTGACGCCGGTACCGGGTGCGCCAGCGTTCGTGGAGGGCGTCACGAATTTGCGCGGCAAGGTCATCCCCGTCGTGGATCTGCGCAAGCAGCTGGGGTCGGGCCCACCACCGCCGAAGTTTCGTCCGAAGCTTTTGGTCTGCCTGGTCGGGCGGCGCAGAGTGGGGCTGTTGGTGGATGGAGTCTCAGAAGTCCTGCGACTGAAACGCAGCGCGATCAAACCCGCGCCCGCGATGGGGTCTTCCCAGATGCGACACGTCGTCGGCGTCTGCGGCCCGCCGGAGAAGCTCAAGCTTCTGCTCAACCTCAAAGCGCTGCTTCAGGCGGCGTGATGAAGGGGCTCCCGTGCGCTTGGCTCGTCGCTGCGCCGGCACGTTCGTCTCGTAGACGGGTGCGTTGATGGCGGCCACGTTTACGTCGGCCGAGCTGGCGCGGCTTCAAGACATCCTCAGCGCTCACTGCGGGCTGCTGTTGCGTGACGCCTTGGTGGTGGAGAAGCGTCTGCAGTCGCTGATGGGGACGCGCACAGTCGAGGACTACCTCGCGCAGCTCCACGGTGCGGAGCTGGACGCCGCGGTGGAAGCGCTGCTGCCACACGAGACATACTTCTTTCGCGATCCCACTCAGCTTCGAGTCGTGGAGGTCTTGTCTCGCCAGCGCGTCTGGTCTGCGGGCTGCTCCACCGGGGAGGAGGCCTACACCCTGGCGATGCTCGGCGCCGGCGACGTTCTGGGCACGGATCTCTCTGTCCGTGCCGTCCAGGTGGCTAGACGCGCGGTGTACCCGTCCGCGTCGTTCCGAACGACCTCCCCTGAGCAACGGGAACGCTTCTTCGACAACTCAACCGTCCGTCCAGAGTTTCGCTCGCGGGTGCGGTTCCAGCGGCTCAACCTCCAGAAGGAGAGCCCCGGCGCAAGCTTCGACCTCATCGTTTGCCGCAACGTCTTCATCTACCTGGATTCGGCCGCGCGGCAGCGCGCGCTGAAGGTGTTTCACGATCACCTCCTAGACGGGGGTTCGCTGCTTCTAGGCCACGCCGAGAGTCTCCATCCCGCCGCGGACCTGACGGGCTTTGAGGCCGTGCCGACGCGGGACGCTCTCGTTTACCGGCGGATTTGATAGGTTTCCCGGCCATGGAGATTCGTGCGTTGGTCGTCGACGATTCGATGGCCATGAGAAGGGCGATTGTCTACGCGCTTCAGCGGCTCGAAGGGGTGGTCTGCGTCGAGGCCAGCGACGGCGCGGACGCCCTGCGCAAGCTCACCACCTCCAAGTTCCACATCGTTCTCACCGACATCAACATGCCGCTGCTGGACGGGTTGAAGCTGCTGGGACAGATCCGAAGAGATCCCGCGAATGCGCAGCTTCCGCTGGTGGTGATCACCACGGAGGGCGCGGAAGCGGATCGCGAGCGGGCAATGAGCCTGGGAGCGAACGCGTATCTGGTGAAGCCGGTGCAGGCCAGCCAAGTCGTGAACGTGGTGCGGCAGCTGCTCTCCCTTCCCGAGCAGCCCTAAGGTCGCGCGCACCTCATGGGCTGGCGCGCGGGATGATGCGTGGCCCCACGTCATCGGAGAGGTCGACCGTCGCCTCCAGCGGAGCGTTGTCTCTCACTTCCGTGCCGACGCGGCTTACCCTTGTTGAAAGTGGTGTGCGACCTCGGCGTGGCGTCTGGCGATCAAGTCTTTGAGTTGCGCCACGAGCTCCCGGGGCGTCTTCGTCACCATCTCATTCGTCACGTGCAGCACGTACCAACCCATCGCGATGAGCGCATTCCTCGTCGCGAGGTCCGAAGCGAATCGAAGTCGGCCGCCGTGCCATCTACAGCTGTCGAGGAGCACCGCGATGTTCTTTCGCCCGCGGTGCATCGGCTCCAATTGGCCAGCACCTCGTCCGCGCGCGCGAGTCGCCGGACCGAACCCCACAAAGATAAAACTGCGCCGTTACGAGTGCGAGTCGCCACACGAAGCGAGGCTGACCTCTGCAGTCACGGCGAACCAAGGAAGCACAGCAGGATGGAGAGGGCAGAGGATAGGACCCATTCTCCCCAACGCCTAAAAAGGAATTGCGGTCGAAGGTCGCTAACGCCTCAGGTCGCCACCCCGAAGATCGGGGGCTACTGGAGAACAACGTCGGCCGAACCGGACTCGCGCTTCGGCGGGCAGTCTTTGCCGTTGGGGTACCACGGCGATCATCAGTGCGAGGACAAGGTTTCGCATCGCTAGAAAGTCGCCGAACCGGGGACGCGCGGGTAGGGGATGGCATCGCGGATGTTCTGCAGACCGCAGATGTAGACGATGAGCCGTTCGAACCCGAGGCCGAAGCCGGCGTGCGGGACAGAGCCGTAGCGGCGCAGATCGCGGTACCACTGGTAATGCGCGGGATCGAGCTTCATCTTCCGCATCCGCGCGTCGAGCAGGTCGAGCCGCTCTTCGCGCTGACTGCCGCCAATGATCTCTCCAATCCCTGGAGCAAGAACGTCCATCGCGGCGACGGTCTTCTCGTCCTTGTTGAGCCGCATGTAGAACGCCTTGATCTGCTCCGGATAGTTCATGTCGACCACCGGCCGGCCCACATGCTCTTCAGTGAGGAAGCGCTCGTGCTCCGTCTGCAGGTCCTTCCCCCAGTCGATGGGGAAGTCGAATTTCTTGCCCGACTTCTGCAGAATCGAAACCGCCTCCGTGTAGTCGATGCGCGCGAAGGCCGCTTCGACGAACTTCTCCAGCCGCTCGACAATCCCCTTCTGCCCGCGCTCTTAAAGAAACGCAGATCATCCATGCGCTCGTTGAGGACCGCTTTGAACACGTACTTCAAGAACCGCTCGGCCAGATTCGCGTCGTCGTTGAGATCCGCGAAGGCGATCTCCGGCTCGATCATCCAGAACTCGGCAAGATGCCGCGCGGTGTTGGAGTTCTCAGCACGGAACGTCGGCCCGAACGTGTAGACCTTGGAGAGCGCCAAACAGTACGCCTCCACGTTCAGCTGACCGGACACCGTCAGATAGGACTCTTTGCCGAAGAAGTCCTTGTGGAAGTCGATCTTCCCCTTGTCGTCGCGAGGAAGGTTGGCCAGGTCCAGCGTGGAGACCCGAAACATCTGGCCCGCGCCCTCCGCGTCGCTGGCAGTGATGATGGGCGTGTTGACCCAGAAGAAACCTTCCTCGTGGAAGAAGCGGTGAATCGCCTGGGCCGCGTGGTGGCGGATGCGCGAGATCGCACCGAACGTATTGGTGCGAGGCCGCAAATGGGCCACATCACGCAGGAACTCCAACGAGTGCTGCTTCGGCTGAATGGGATAGGTGTCCGGGTTGTCGACGAAGCCCGGGACTTCCACCGCCGTCGCTTGGATCTCGAATGCCTGACCCTTGCCCTGGCTCTGGACCAGAGTTCCGCGGGCGATGACTGAACAGCCCGGCGACAGCTTCATCACCTCAGACGCGTAGTTCGCCAACGTGTTGGGAGCGACGACTTGGAGCAGCCCCTGACAGCTCCCGTCAGAGATGTGGATGAAGGAGATTCCGGCTTTGGAGTCGCGTCGGGTGCGAACCCAGCCTCGAATCTCAACTTCGGTGTTGGCGGAGACCGCGCCTGAGAGGACTTTGCTTACGCTGGAGGGGTGCATTGTGGCCCCCGATTACTAGGGGGTGCTCACTCGAAACAAGCGAACTCGGGAGCCCTGCAGAAAGGAGCCCTGCAGAAAGGACCCCGAGGTCGTGGAGACGAGCACATCAGTCGTCCTTCTCGGCGATCTCCCAACCCAACACCGCGGCCGCTGACCCTGCAGCCACGGCGGTTTTGGGCTTTTGGGCGATCAAACCCGTAACGCCGCCGCGCTCCTTGGCGGCAACCTTGAGGATCTCTTGATCCACCTTTTTGCTGATCGCTTTGGTGATGCGAGCGGACCAAGCGGGGTCGAAGAGACCCGAGTCCGTAGTCAGTTTCGAGACAAGCTCACCCTTAGTCGTTGTGCCGTGTAGGACGTCTTGAACACCGGTATTGAGAGTCGCCTTGGCGGCTCGAACATTGTTTTGGATCTCTCGTAGGAAGTTCGTGGGAAAGCGCATTGGGTTCTCCAGTAGAGGTTCTTTTCGATTCTCGAGAGCCTGAAGCGCAAGTTGCTTCCAGTTCGCTGTCAATCTTTGTCAAGTCGATTGACGAAGACGAAAGCTTCGGGGTTTCAAAGTTCCAGGCTGGGAGACCGACGGCGCCGGTGAGGCCACCGAACTTAGCGAGCCACGCTCTCGCAAGTCGGATACGCCGAGTTCATGCGCGCGTCGCAGTAGGCCACGTTGAAGTGGCCGTTCAGGCGGTCCTGCTGCTCGCCAATCACCACGTCAAAGCTGCCGCGCGCCACGCCGTCCTTGCGCAGCTCCAGCGCGTTCAAAGTGAGCCGGCCGCTCTCCCCGCCGTTCTTGTCATCGTCGGTCAGCGTCTCGCGGCAGTTGTTGCCATAGGCCTGGAAGCTCACCACCACGTCGGGGTTGCCTGAGTTGGTGTTGTTGGAGTTGTTCTTCCGACGGTCATCGCGATCATCGCGGTTGTTTCGACCGTTGTTGCGGTTGCTGCTCGAAGTCCGCGAGCGAACCACGTTGAGCTCGCGCGGAGAGCTGCCCACGAAGTCAGCGCCGCCGTTGTTGTAGCGCGTGTTGCGAATCTCAAAAGAGAGCCGCTTCTCGTTCATCGCCATCCGGTTCGACTGAAGCCGGTTGCACAGGTCAGGCGTGTCGGAGAGGAGAATGACCGGGTCGTCGGAGTTGTTTTCAATCAGCAGAGCGCCGTCGCGAACCCAAAGCTCATGGCTCAGCACCGCACCTTCCACTTCGCTGCGACCACAGGCCGCGAGGCCCAATCCCACGCACAACACGACCAGCAGTTGCTTCATTGCAGGAACCTCGTACAGAAAGAGCAGCGCCATAGGTCAGAAGGCGACTCGGAGTCAAACCGCCGTAGGGAGCACGCTTCCAGGTGGTAAGCCCCATGAAAAACGTGGCGGAATGCCGGCACGCTGCACCGTCGAGCGTCCGGGCCGCTTCGTGAAGCGCAGGTCGTAGCCATAGGCGGAATGGACCAGGAGGATGCGCACGCGGCGTTCACCCTACCGCAGCCTGGGCGCGCCACGCAGTCGCGATCATCCTTCATCCTTAAGGCGAAGTACCCGTTGGGCGACTGCGCTGGGCGTCAGCTCGCGCGTGTTGCGGACGTCTTCTCCCTTTCGTAAGAGCTACCGCACAATGTCCATGAACGAGCGCTACGAGGCGGCTGCCATCGAGTCCAAGTGGCAGGCGCGCTGGGACGAACAGGAAGTCTTTCGGGCAGGGAAGCGGCCCAACGCCCCGAAAAAGTACATCTTGGAGAT
This sequence comes from Myxococcaceae bacterium, assembly GCA_052386435.1. Classification (GTDB taxonomy): domain Bacteria; phylum Myxococcota; class Myxococcia; order Myxococcales; family Myxococcaceae; genus JBQTKE01. The sequence continues at coordinate 7,770 of JBQTKE010000149.1, read as the reverse complement.
GCTGCCGTACCCCAGTGGATCCATGCACATGGGCCACGTCCGCAACTATCTGATCGGGGACGTGTACACGCGCTACTTCCTGATGCGCGGCTTCGACGTGCTGCACCCCATGGGCTGGGACGCCTTCGGACTGCCCGCGGAGAACGCGGCGATCAAAGACGGCGTCCACCCCGCTATCCGCACCCGTCAGAACATCGCGTCGTTCAAGGCGGAGATGAAGACCCTGGGCTTCTCCTACGACTGGAGCCGCGAGGTCTCCACCTGCGAGCCCGAGTACTACCGCTGGAACCAGTGGTTCTTCATCAAGCTGCTCGAGAAGGGGATGGTCTACCGCCGCTTCTCGAAGGTGAACTGGTGCACCGGGTGCCAGACCGTCATCGCCAACGAGCAGGTGAAAGACGGCAAGTGCGAACGCTGTGATTCGCCGGTCATCGACAAAGAGATGCCGGAGTGGGCGTTCCGGATCACCAAGACCTCGCAGCCCCTGCTGGATGGGTTGGATTCGCTGCCCGCGTGGCCGGAGCGAATCACCTCCATGCAGCGCAACTGGATCGGCCGCTCCGAGGGCGTGGAGGCGGAGTTCGCGCTCAAGGGCAGCGCCGAGAAGATCCGCATCTTCACCACCCGCATCGACACCCTCTTCGGCTGCACGTACGTCGTCCTCGCCCCGGATCACGGGCTCGTCTCGTCCCTCACCACGCCCGCCCAATCCGCGGCCGTGAAGACCTTCGCCGACAAGATGGCCAAGCTGGGTAAGACCGAGCGAACGGAAGAGGGCGCGGTCAAGGAAGGCGTCTTCACCGGGGCGTACGCAATGAACCCCCTCACAGGGAAAGACGTCCCGGTCTGGGTCGCCAACTTCGTCCTCTCGGACTACGGCACCGGCGCGGTGATGAGCGTCCCCGCGCACGATCAACGCGACTACGAGTTCGCGCAGAAGTACTCGCTGCCGGTCACCGTCGTCATTCAGCCCAAGTCAGGCGAGAAGCTGGAGACCCTCAGCGCGGCGTTCACCGAAGACGGGGTGCTGGTGAGCTCCGGCGACTTCACCGGCCAGACCTCCGCCGATGCGCGCACCAAGCTGGGGGAGAAGCTGGAGAAGGACGGGAAGGGCCAGCGCACCGTGACGTGGCGCCAAAAGGACTGGGGTTTCTCCCGGCAGCGCTACTGGGGCACCCCCATCCCCATCGTCTACTGCGAGAAGTGCGATCCGCAGCGGCAGGGCCTCCCCGTTCCGCTCGATCAACTCCCCATTCGGCTGCCGGACATCGACGTCCAAGCCGTGCTCACTGGAAGAGGCGAGCCGCCCCTGGCCAAGGCACCGGGCTTCGCCGAGACCACGTGTCCCAAGTGCAAAGGGCCCGCACGCCGCGAAGTCGAAACGATGGACACCTTCGTCGACTCCTGCTGGTACTACGCGCGCTACCTCTCGCCGCACTATGACAAGGCCCCGTTCGATCCCGCGGAGGCCAAGCGCTGGCTGCCGGTCGATGTCTACGTGGGCGGCCCCGAGCACGCGGTCATGCACCTGCTCTACTTCAGGTTCTGGAGCCGGATGATGAAAGAGCTGGGGCTGACGCCAGTGGAGGAGCCGGTCACGCGCCTGGTCACCCAGGGCATCGTCAACGGCCCCGATGGCCGAAAGATGTCGAAGCGTTGGGGGAACTCGGTGGCGCCCTCGTCGATCGTAAAGAAGTACGGCGCCGACACCGCGCGTACATACGTCCTCTTCGCAGGTCCGCCGGAGCGCGACTTTGACTGGTCGGATGATCAAGTGGAAGGCGCGTACCGGTTCGTGAAGCGCGTCTACACTCTCGCGGTGAACCATCAGGCCGCGGTCGCCGGCGCGAAGCACTCCGGTCCGTACGAAGGCAAGGCGCTGGAGCTTCGCCGCGCCGCGCACAAGTGCGTGAAGCGGGTAGGGGAGGCCATCGAACGCCTCTCGTTCAACACCGCCATCGCTGGCGTGATGGAGTTCGTCAACGCGCTCTACGCAGCTGAGAAGGTCGATACCCCTGCGGAGAAGGCTGCAATGGCCGAGGCGATCTCGCTGCTCGCCCGCGTCCTCACGCCCATCGCACCGCACCTCGCGGAGGAGATTTCCGAGGCCTACGGGGCGACCAAGCTCCTGGTGAGCGAGCCTTGGCCAGAGTTCGATCCCGCGCTCGTCGTCGACGACATGCTGCCCTACGCCGTCCAGGTGAACGGCAAGCTCAAGGCGGAGGTCCGGGTCGCGGCGGATTCAGGTGAGGCCCAGGTCCGAGCGGCGGCGGAAGCGGAAGAGAAGGTCAGCTCCGCCCTCGCGGGGAAGCAGATCCGCAAGGTCGTCTTTGTTCCGAAGCGGCTCATCAACTTCGTGGTGGGCTGAAGAGCCATGGCAGCGGAGGTGGTGGTCATCTGCGTGCAATGCGGACGCCCTCAGAAGGCGAGTGGCGGGAGCTGCGCCCACTGTGGCACCGCGCTCCCCGCGACGCGGGAGCGTTCCGCGCGCGACCAATTGGTGGATGCGTTCACGCCGTCGTTCGAAACGGAGCTGGGGGGCGGACGCAAGTTGCTCCTCTCCGAGAAGCGCTTGGAGTGGGTAGCCCCCGTCGGCGGCTTCACCGTGAACCTCTCTGAGCTCGACTCGGTCCGTTTGGCGCAGCGGCCTGTCTACGAATCATTGATCTTCAGCGCGCTGGCCTTGGTGGCCGCCGTGTTTCTCGGAACCGGTCCAAGGATCGCGCTCTCGGTGCTCTTCACCTTCGGCGTGGCAGCGTGCTTTCTGCAGAAGCGCTACACGTTGGTCCTCACCCGTAAGAGTGGGCAGAGCGCGCAGATCCTCTGGGGCATCGCCCGCGGGGCGGTGGGCGAGCGGCTGTGCAGCGTCTACGGCTCAGTGGCCGCGGAGTTGAAGCAGCGGGGCGTTCGATGAGAGCAGCGGCGCTGTGCATCGTGTTGGCACTGGTCACCGGCTGCGGCTACCGTTTCACAGCGGGTCCTGGGTCACTGCCAGAAGGCGCGCGGACGTTGAGAGCGCCGATCTTTTCCAACTTCACTTCTGAACCGAACGTGGAGCCGCTGTTCACCCAGGCCATGCGGGAACAGCTGATCCTCCGGGGAGTCGAAGGTGGATCCAACGCCCAGGCGTGGATTCGCGGAGAGGTGCGCGGAATCAGCAGCGACGTCACGCTCATCCAGACTTACCGCCTCAGCGTTACCGTCTCGCTCTCCCTGCTGCAGGGCGACCGCGTGCTGGCGAGCACGGTCGTCACGGAGGTCGACGAATATCCCCGCGGAACGGATCCGATCATCACGGAGTCGAATCGGCAGGCCGCTCTCAAGCGCCTCGCGGATCTGATGATGCGACAGGGTTACGAACGCCTCGCTGCGGGTGGTTGAAGCGTCCAGCGGAGCGCATGAGCGTAGAAGTGTGAGCGGAGGAGCAGGGCGTCAGAACGCAAACGCGTCCCACGACCGAAGCTCTCTCGACGAGAGCTCGGTGAGGGACGCTGAAGAGCGGAAAAGCGCGGGTGCTTACTTCTTCGTCGCGTCCGCGGTGGCCTTCGCCAGCCGGGCAATGCGACGGGACGCGGCGCGAGCGTGGAGAACGCCCTTCGACGCGGCCTTGCTGATGGATGACGCGGCAGCGCGGAGTGCTTCCTGCGCCTTTTGCGGATCCTTGCTGGTGATCGCCTCGCGCGCCTTCTTCACGGCGCTGCGGACCTGTGAACGAACTGCAACGTTGCGAGCGCGGCGCTTCTGCGCCTGGCGGTTGCGCTTCTGAGCGGACTTGGTGTTGGCCAAAGTAAACCTCTGACAGCAGTGAAAAAAATGAGAGGCGGCTTCGTACAGTGCTCTGTGGAGGTCCGTCAAGACTCGCGAGCGGCTGTGGAAAAACTCTGACCCATCCCTCTCAACCCCGCTCCGCTTCGGCGAAATTGACCGCGCAGAAAGTCTCAGCACGACCGAAAGTCACAGGCTCGTTCCGAGGCGCATCCACTTTGATCCACAGGTTTGCCCCCACGTTCTTCACAGCCGCTGTGGAGAAAGCGATCGCAGGTCGTACCTCAACCTCCAAAGCCGTAGCGGCAACGAATCCCTGACGGATCTTCGAACGCGATCAGGTACGGTCCGTCCCCCTCGCGCACCGCCGCAATTCGATGTGACGACGTGGCGTGCGCAAGCGCGTCCGCGAACGCATCCACTGCGCGCGCAGAGGGCGCTTCGAAGCGCAGCGCGGGTGCGGTGCTCCTTACCGGTCCACCTGACGAAGCCGCATCAACAAAGCGATACGTCATGAGTCCGTCGGAGTACGCCGTCTCCGCACGGAGCCTGGTCCAGCCCAGTAGAGGAGCCACTGCGTCCCAAAAGCGCGTGGTCGCGGCGACGTCGCGCGAAGGCAGCGAGACCTCAACCAACGACGATCGAGACAGAGAGCGCGGCTTGGGCAGCGCCTTCTCCTTCGCCTTCGCCTTCACCCACAAGGCGTCCATCTGCTCGAGCGACGCCTGGCCGAAGGGAATCTTCTGCTCACGGAGCCCCGTTTCGATCTCGCTGAACCGTTCAGTGAAGCGCCGATTCGCCGCCCGCAGCGCGTCCTCAGGCGGGGTCTTGATGAAGCGGGCCAAGTTCGCGAGCGAGAACAGCACGTCGCCCAGCTCGTGCTCGAGAGCATCGCGGTCGCCGCAAAGAATCGCTTCGTCTAATTCTGCCAGCTCTTCTCTTAACTTCTCTTTCACGCCCTCCAAGCTCGGCCAGTCGAAACCAATGCGCGACGCCTTCTCAGTCAGCCGCTCCGCGCGCATCAGGCTGGGCGCCTTGGAAGGAACGCCGTCCAATACCGAGCCTTCGCTGCCAGTCTTCTTCTTCCTCTCGGCCGCCTTGAGCTTCGCCCAGTTCTCCAGAACCTGCGTGGCGCCGCTGACCTTCTGATCTCCGAAGACGTGCGGGTGACGGCTGGTGATCTTGTCGCTGATGGCGTTGCAGACATCCGCCATCGTGAACTCGTTGAGCTCACTGGCCAGCTGCGCGTGGAAGACGATCTGAAAGAGCAGATCCCCCAGCTCCTCACACAGCGGGCGCCACGGGCCGCCGGAAGAGACGCGGTCCATCTCGTCGAGGACCTCGAAAGACTCCTCCATTAGATAAGGACGCAGCGACCGGAGATCCTGCTCGCGGTCCCAAGGGCAGCCACCTTCCGCCCTGAGCCGAGCCATGATGCCCACCAACCGCGTTAGCGCCTCTCCGGTGTCTGCCATGTCGTCTCCTCCGCGCCTCCCATTAGCACGCGCAAAGTGGGTGGAGGTGGTGTGCGGCGGGGTGGTCATCGCTGGACTGGGCATTCCCGCTGACTCCACTAGTATTTCGGTCAATGCGTCTCTCGACCGCGGTGATGGTGGCCGTTGCCTGGCTGGGCTTGAGCGCCGCCGCGTTCGGGCAGGATGAGTTCCAGGCGCCGGTGCCGGTCTCCGCCACGGACGAGGCGCCGCCCGCGAAAAAGCCGGAAGCACCGAAAGCGGAAGCTAGGGGCACAGACGCGGGGCTGAAAGCGGAAGCCGCGCCTAAGGCAGAGACAGAGACGACCAAGACGGAGGCGCCCAAAGCAGAGACCGAGACGACCGCGACAGAATCGCCCAAGTCCGACAGGGGCAGCATCAAGATTAAGATCCAGCCCCAAGGGCCCCCGCCCGCAGCGGCCGAGACGGACAAACCGCTGCTGGTTTCAAAGGCGACCGACGCGGATCTCGAAGCGGCGCTTACCCGTTACCGAACGGCGCTCGCCGCGACCAATCTCAACGGCGCGGAACAGGCGCAGAGGGAGTTGGTCGCGCTGAAGGCAGAGTTGGGCGCGCTCGATCTTGAGCCCTTCGCCCTGGCGTTGATGCGCGCGTCCAACCAACGCGAGCAACAAGAGGACTCCGCGGGTGCCGTCGGCGCCGCGCGCGCTGCTGTCGAGGTAGCGCCAGATTTTCCCTTCGCGCACTTGCGACTCGCGGGAGCCTACTTCGCCGCGGACAAGACGGAGCTGGGGCGCTGCTTCTCCGCGCTCGCCGCCACGGTGCGAACCTTCTTCGCGGACCCGCGCTACCTGCGTCCCGCCTTGATGGACTTCGCGACGTCGCTCTTCTTCGCGCTGCTCGCGACCTCCATCGCCGTCGTCGGCGTCTTCTTTCTGCGCCGCGCCCGCTTTTTCCTCCACGACTTCCACCACGTCTTCCCGCGCGGAATCGCCCCGTGGCAAGCCTACGCGACTGGCGCGATTCTCCTCACGCTGCCGCTGGTGTTCCGGTTGGGTGTGGTGCCTCAGCTGTTCGCGCTGCTCTTCGCGGTGTCGCTCTACCTGACCCGGGCGGAGCGTTTGCTTGTCTGCGGTTTGCTCATCGCGCTGGGGCTCTCGCCGCTCGCCGCCGGAGAGGTGGTGACCGCCACGGACTTTGCCGGGACGCCCGCGGAAGATGTCTACCTGGCCGAGCGGGGCGGGGTACTGGCCGCTTCCGCGACGCAGAAGATTCTCCGCCGAGTCCAGACCGCCAGCGCCTCCTACGGCGAGGTCTACGCGCTCGGCCGCTACGAGCTGCGGCGCGGACAGCTGGACGACGCGATCTCGCACCTCAAGCTCGCGGGCGCGCTTCGCAACAACCAAGCGCCGCTGCTCACAAATTTGGGCAACGCGCTGCTGGTGAAGGGTGACTTCGACGGCGCGGCGGAGATGTACAAGACCGCCATGGCCGCGGATCCCAACTTCGCGCCCGCGCCGTTCAACCTCTCTCGGCTTCACAGCCGTCGCGCCACGACGCTGTCGGCGGACGGCGCTGCGAAGGAAAAGCTCCTCGCCGACGACGCCTACCGCACCGCTACCACGCTGCAGCCCGCGTTCTCGGCTCAGCCCGAAAGTCCCGAAGGAAAGCCGCTGGCGAACCTCACGCTGCTCTCTCCTCCGTTGGGGACCGACGAGCTGAAAGCGCTGGCCGCGGCGGGTGGTCATGGCGACAAGATTCAGGCGCAGCTCTCCTCTTTCCTCTTGGGCGAGCTGGAGCCTCCCCTCTCCACGGCGTATCCGTTGATTCTAGGCCTGGCCGCGCTCCTCTTCGGAATTGGCGGCGCGCGAATTTCGATTGGCAGCGAATGCAGCAAGTGCGGTCGGCCCGTCTGCCGTCGTTGTGATCCGGAGCTGCCAGAGAAGGGCGAGCTGTGCAGCCAGTGCGTTCACGTGTTCTCGCGACGAGGGGCGGTCACCGGCCCAGCGCGGGTGCGCAAGCAGCTGGAGATCGATCGTTTTCACGAACGCACCGATCGCATCTCCTACGTGCTGGGGCTGGCTTGTTCCGGCGCGGGCCATCTCTTCGCCGGTGCTCCTGTGGCCGGCGCGACCTACGCGTTCTTCTTCCTCTTCGCGCTGTGCAGTGTCTTTTTCCACGAAGGCGTGGTCCGCTCGCCCTACGCCGAGTGGCCTCTTGCGGCGCGGTTGATCCCGGTCTCGTTGCTTCTTCTCGCGGTCTACCTCTCCTCTTTGCGCGGCCTCTTCAAGCGCACTTCGGAATGACACGTCGAGTGAACTGATCCATGGCCCTTCAAGGAACGCTCAAAGACTTTGGGATCGCGGACATTCTTCAGCTGATTGGTCAGCAGCAGAAGAACGGCGTGCTGCACCTGCGGTCGAAGGACCAAGAGGTCCACATCGGCTTCAAAGAGGGAAACATCATCAAGGCGGAGAGCGTCACTCGGAAAAAGAAGGAGCTTCTGGGGAACATGCTCGTTCGCGCGGAGCTGATCACGGATCAGCAACTC
>JBQTKE010000148.1:0-5908 GCA_052386435.1 Myxococcaceae bacterium | reverse complement strand
CGAGGCAGCGGAGATCACGCGCGTCCATCTGGAGCAGGCGCAGACGGAAGACGCGCGCACCGCGGCGGCCCTTCGGCTGGCGAGGCTCTACGCGGAGCTGGGACGTGGCGAGGACGCGGTCAGGCTGCTGTTGCCGCGCCTGTCCGCCGGCGGTGAGCCGATTGCCGAGGAGCTGCAGCGCTTGGCCGCGCAGGGCCTTCAGGAAGCGGAGATTCGCTCCGCTCTGACGCCGCACCTGGCCCGTTCCGGTGATCGACAGCGCGAGGCGGCCGCGCTCTTCGTGGAGCTGGCGGGCGCGACCCAAGCGGACCACAAAAAGAAGGCATTGGTGCGGCTGGCGGAGCTCAACGCGGAAGCGCTCAACGATCCCAAGGCTGCCTTCGGATTCTTGCTGCGCGCGGTCGCCCTGACGCCGGACGACACCGCGCTCGTCGATAAGGCTTGGGAAGTGGCGTCGCGCTCCGGATCGCTGCTTGAGTTGGCGCGCGCTTTGGCGGAAGCAGCTACCGCGGTTCAGGACTCGCCGCAGCTGAAGGCGTCCCTGTTCGATCGCTCCAGCGCCGCTGCCCTGGCCGCCTCGTCGTTGGAAGATGCCGCGCGCTGGGCGGAGCAGGCGCTGGCCGTGGCCGAGACTCCGCCTCTGATGGACCGGCTGGTGGAGTTGACCTTCGAGCTGGGCCGACCCGAAGAGTCCGCCAGGTGGCTGCGGCGCCGGCTGTTGCTGACGAAGAGCGATCCCGAGAAGTGCTCGCTCTACTTGCGGCTGGCGGAGTTGGAAGAGCTGTTGGGGCGATTCACCGAAGCGACGACCGCGCTCGAAGAGGCCGTGAGGCATGGGCCCGCGGAAGCGCCGCTGCTTCCCCGGTTCACTGCCCTGCTCTCTCCCACGCAGAGCACGAACGCTCCTGCCGTTCCCCTTTCGATGGAGGCCTCGCCCGCGGCCTCCTCGGCTCCCAGCGTCACTCCCGCCGCGCAACCCTCCGTCCCGAGCGCAGGCGCCGCGACCGCGGTGGGTCCGGTGGCTCCGGAAGGCGGCGGCCTGGTCGAGACCGCGCTGCGCACGCTGAAGAAGCAGCCGCAAGAGGCCGCCTCACTGGCCACGCTGGAGCTGTGGATCGCGGATCCGAAGGTCGGCGTCGCGGCGGCACGTGGGTTGGCCGCGGCGCTCAGCGAGGCCGATCCGCCTCGTGCGCTCGCCGCGTTCGAGGTGTTGGCTGAGCGGGCGGAGACGGTCCAGGAGCGAGTGCGCGCGCTCAAGGAGATCTCGCGGCTTCAGCTTTCGCTGAAGCAGGCGGAGTTAGCACTGGCGGCGTTGGCGCGGGCGGTTCGTTTGGCGCCGAACGACAGTCAGCTGCTTCGTGAAGCGGAACAGCTGGCGGAGTCCTCGGACTGTCTGGAGGTCCTCGTCGAAGTCCTGGAAGAGTTGGAGCCTTCCGCGGCCATCCACATCACTTTGGCCCGCGCGCTGGAGAAGTTGGGAGCGGCACGCGCCGCGGTGCTCGGCCACCTCCACGCCGCGCGGGCGGAGGCACCGCAGAATGTCGAGGTGCTGCGCGCGTTGGTCCTGCAGCACCGCGCGCACGATGAATGGGCCGCGTTGGCGAAGGTCCTGGAGGCGCTCCCCGCGGCGCTCTCAAAGCCAAAGGAGAAGCTCTCTGCCCTGCGCGAAGTCGCGCTGGTCTACGAGAACCGGCTGCTCGACAAGGGGAGCGCGGCGTCGGCGTGGCGTCAGGTCGCCGAGTACGATCCCGCGGACGCGGACGCGGTGTTGGCGCTGGATCGGCTCTACACCGAGCTGGATCGACCGCAGGATCTGCTCTTCGCGCTGGAGCTGGGACGAAACCAGGCCGCCGGGACGTCGCGCGGACGCGAGCTGTCCGTGAAGCTGGCGCTGCTCAAGGCGAACAGACTGGGTGAGCTTTCCGTTGCAGTCACGCTCTGTCGGGAGGTGCTGGTGGAGGACGCGGGGAGTGCCAGCGCTCGAGAGGCGTTGGAGTCGTTCGTCGGCCGCCGCGAGGGCGCCGGAGGATCCGCCCTCGCGGTTTTGGATCCGCTCTTGGCCCAGGCGGGAGATCACGCGCGCCGCGCCGCGCTTCGCGAAACACGACTCGCCGCGACCGCGGATGCCTCCGAGCAAGCGCGGTTGACCGCGGAGCTGCGTGGGCTCTACGAGACCCAGCTGCAGCAACCCGAGCGCGCCTTCATGGCCGCGGTGAAGTCATTCTCCGCGGGCCAAGGCGACCGGGGGGAGCTCATCGAAGACCTGACCCGGCTCGCGGCGTCGACCGGGATGCACGAGGAGTTGGCGGAGATCTTCGAAGCGGCGCTGGAGACGCTGCCGCCGGGCGATCCGCACCAGACGCTGCTGCTGCGCCGGGCGGCGTTCGCGCGGGAGGCGCTCTCTGATCTCGACGGTGCGACCCGCCTGTGGAACGCCTTGATGGGCGTCGCGCCCACGGACATGGAAGGGCTCCGTCACCTGTCCCAGCTTTACGAGAAAGAGCAGAACGCGAAGAACCTCTCGGAGGTTTATGCGCGGCAGGCCGCATTGGCGGAGGACCCTGAGGAGCGCCGTCGGTTGCTGCTCGCCGCCGCGGCAGCGTACGAGGATTCCGGCGCGGACGAAGCAGCGGTCGAGGCGCTGCGATCCGCTCTGGTGCTGAAACGCTCCACGGACGTGCTCTTCGCGCTGGAGCGGCTCTACGGAAAGCTCAAACGCGGCGACGAACAGGCGGAGAGCTTAAGTGCCCTCGTCGGCCTGGCGGCGTCCGCGGACGAAGCGTTCAGTCTCCGGGTGCGCTTGGGGCAAGTGCTGGAGCGCGCGGAGAAGGACGAGGCGGCTGCTGAGGCGTTCCATGCGGCCATTCAAGACGCCCCAGAGAACGCTCGCGCCACCCAGCCCTACGCGAGCGCGGTCGCTTCTTTGCAGCGACTCTTCGAATCAGGAAGAACCACCGCCGGTCTCGACGTCTTGGAGAGCGCACACCGGGCTCGCGGAGATCGACGGGCGCTGGCTGAGGTTCTGGAGAAGCGCGTGGAGAGTGGCGGAACGCTTGAGCAGTTCGGCGAGCTCGCCGCGCTCCGAGAATCGCTGGGAGAGCGGTTGGCGGCCTTCGCGGCGCGACTGCGCGCCTTCTCCCTGACTCCCACCGACGAGGTGAATCGGCAGGAGCTGGAGCGGCTGGCGGATGAGCTGGACAGCCGCGATGAGCTGGCCGCCGTCTACGAAGATCGACTCGAGCGCGGCGCGGATTCGACGCTGCAGCGCACGCTCTGGCGACGGTTGGCGCAGCTGCAAGAAGGACTGGGACGCACCGAGCAGGCGGGACGCGCGTGGGAAGAGCTGGCGCGCCGCTCTCCGGCGGAGCTGGAGCCGCTCCAGGCGTTGTCGCGGATTTACACGAAGGGGATGGCCTTCAGGGAGCTCTCGGACGTCCTGATCCGCCAGGTGGAGTTGGAGACGGAGACGCCGCGCAAAGTGGATCTTCTGGTCTCCGCCGCCAACGTCGCGGAGGTCTCCCTGCGCGACACCGCTTTGGCGCTGCGCTGCTATCGGACCGTGCTCGCGCTCTCTCCGGGCGAGCTCTCCGCGCGCCATTCTCTGGAGCGGCTGCTCACCGCCGAGTCCGATCACGCGGGGCTCGCTGCCTACTACGAGGAAGAGTTGGCACTCGAGGGTGATGCCACCTCGCCTCGCGCGTTGGAGCTGAAAGTCACGGTGGCGCGACTCAAGGCCACCCGGTTGGGGCAGCCCAACGACGCGCTTGCGTTGCTTCAGCAGGTGCTCGCGGAAGAGCCGGATCAGTCGAACGCCCTGAAGACGCTGCAGGAGCTGTTGGCCACTCCGGAGATCGGCAAGGCCGCCGGCGACGTGGTGGAGCAGCTGCTCGCGCAGAGCGCCCCAGGCACACCGCGGCGGACGGAGTTGATGGAATCCCAGATCCGCGCCGAGCAGGATCGCTCCCGCCGCGCGACGCTCTTGCGTCGGCTTTCGGAAGAGCAGTCAGCGCGACCTGATGGGCGGGAGCTGGCGTTCCTCTCCGCCGCGCGCGCGCTGAGAGAAGCGCCGGAAGACGCGGCCTCGGTCGAGCTGTGTCTGCGCACGGCCGAGGCCGCTGATTCTGTCGACGCACTCGACGAGCTTCTCGAGGAGCTCGGTCCCACCGCACCCACGCCGGAAGCTCGCCTCTTCCTCGCACGGACTTGGGCGCGCCTCCGCGAGCGCAGCGGCTCCAACGCCGAAGCCGCGTGGCGAGCGGTGTTGCTCCAGGCCCCGGAGGACGCCGAAGCACAAGCGGCCTTGGAGAAGGCGCTTCGAACGCCGCGGCGCGCACCGGAGCTGGTGAAGCTGCTTCGCGAACGGCTGGCACAGACGCCCGGTGGCGAGTCGGAGCTGTTACCGAAGATCGCGGTGGCTCAAGAGTTGGCCGGCGATGTCAACGGAGCGGTGCTGTCGCTGCAGCAGGCGTTCGCCCATGCGCCATCCTCTGCTCCGCTGCAGCAACTGGAACAATTGTTGGCGCGGACGTCGGGCCGCGGACGTGAGCGCGCGGAGGTGCTCTCAAGACTCGCCTCGTTGTCGAACGAGCCCGAAGGTTCCTTCGCGTTCCTGCTCAGCCGGGCGCAATTGCTGGAGAGCCTGGGCGAGCTGGACGCGGCGGTGATGGCCTACGGCGAGGTCCTTTCCTCCCCCGCGCACGCGGAGACCGCTGTCGCCGCGCTGGAGCGCCAGGTCTCACACGAGTCAGGCGGACTCCGCGCGGCGCATCTTCTTGAGCCGGTGCTGAGAGCGCGCGGAGATCAAAAGCGTCTGGTCACGGTGTTGGAAGCGCGCGTCCCGGCTGCGGACAAGCCGACCCGCCGCGCGCTGCTGGAAGAGATCGCCTCGCTTCGCGAACAGGTCGGACAGAGCAGCCTCGCCTTCGCCGCGCGCGCTCGGGCGGTGCTGGAGTCGCCTGCGGATGAAGCCGCGCGGGCAGAGCTGGAACGCGTGGCCGCGGCCAGCGGGCTGCTCGAGGAGCTGGTCGACACCTACGAAGATCTCCTCGAACGAAATCCTCCGGACGCCCTGCGTCTGGCGCTGCGGCGCCGCCTCGCGGAGCTGTTCAGCGGACCGGTCCCCCGACCGGCCGAGGCGCTCGCTGCGTGGGAAGACGTCTCTCAGCACGTTCCCGAGGACATTGGCGCGTTGGCGGCGCTGGCGGATGCGTACCGAAAAAGCGCATCGCATCCGCAGCTGGTGGCGGTGCTCTACCGGCAGATTGATGTTGAGCCCAACGTCGATCGCCAAGTGGAGCGGCTGTTTGAGTTGGCGGAGCTCGCGGAAGGCTCTCTGGGTCGGGATGACCTGGCAATCGACGCGTACCAACAGATTCTGGAACGCCACCCCACAGAGCGCGGGGCGCTGCGCGCGCTGCAGTCTGCCTTCGATCGCACCCGGCGCTACGGCGAGCTGGCGGACGCGATCTCGCGGGAGATCGCCCTGCTCCGCTCGGCGGACGACGTGGACGCCGCGCTGGAGCGCCAAGTCGTCCTGGGCAACCTCCACGCCGAACGACTCAACGATCCGCACACCGCGCTGGCAACCTACAGCTCCGTGCTCTCCGCGCGCCCGCAGCATGAGGCGGGCCTGGCTGCGCTGGAAGGCATGGTGCTCAACGGGAGCCTGGTCGCCGTCGACGCCGCCAGGCAGATCGAGCCACTGCTGGATCAACAGGGGGCGCACAAACGCCTCGTCGGGGTCTTGGAAGCGCACGTCCGGGCGGAGCCACGTCCCGCAGAGCGCGCCGCCCTTCTGCGGTGGATCGCCGGATTGCAAGGCAGTGCCCTGCGCAACCCACCCGCGGCGTTCCTCGCAGCGGCGCGGGCGCTGCGTGAGGCGCCCTCCGATTCCGCGGCGTTGGAGCTG
>JBQTKE010000147.1:0-8840 GCA_052386435.1 Myxococcaceae bacterium | reverse complement strand
TGCCAGGTCACTCGGATCCGCCATCGCCAGCTGAAGCGACTGGCCGTTCTCCTTGAGCGCGACCGGAAACACGCCGTACTTCTCCGCGAAGTTCGCATCCATCCTCGCCAAGACCGCCTTGTCGAAGGTCAGCGTCGAGAGGTCGACGGACTTCACGGCCAACCCCGCCGCGAGCGCTTTCACGATCGTTCGCTCGTCCGCCATCTGCAGATCCGCGAGCGTTCGCGTGAAGCGCCCACCGAACGTTTCATGCTGCGTCGCGGCCATCACCAGCTTGTGCTCCGACAGCACGTCCGCTTTGAGAAGAATCTCACCGAGGCGGTTCTTGAGGGCCATGCGACGATTCTAACGATAAGAGTGACGGCCATGGATCCAACCTTCCACGACCACTTGGCCAAAGGTGTCGACCTCTTCAACAAGCAGGAGTTCTACGAAGCCCACGAAGCATGGGAGGCGGGGTGGGTGAATGAGCTCGCGGATGAGCGGGTTCTCCTACAAGGGCTCATCCAGATCGCCGCCGGCTTCTACAAGCTCCAGGTCGGCGCGCCGCACGGGACCGTGAAACTGCTGGAAGAGGGCATTCGCAAGTGCAGCCGCTTTCTTGAAAACACCCAAGGCGTCGCGTTGGCGGCGCTCCTCCCTGACGTCGAAGTCTGGCTTGCGAAAGCGCGGCTGCTGGTCGCGGAAAAACGCGCGGACTATGACCCCTCGGGGCTTCCGAAAATCACTTACCAGCGCCAGGTTTCGTAAATGATTTCCGAGGACGAAGTCGAAGAGGACGCGCTTGGCGATGGGGCAGTGGGAGCCCAGTGCCCCTACTGCGGAGAAGGCGTGGAGCTCACCGTCGATCCCGTAGGCGCGTCGTCGGAGCAGTACACCGAAGACTGCTCCGTCTGCTGTCGCCCGTGGACCGTGTTCGTCACACGGGATGAAGACGCTGGGCTGAGCGTGACGCTGGGACGCGAAGACGATTGAACCTCAGCGCTGCTGGGTTTCCGAATAGCGACCTTGGTTCTTCGTGCGCTCCTTGGCCTTCTCGGTCGGCTGGTGATCCTTGTAGACCTCGTAGCCCACCATCCCGAGCGCAGCGGTGCCGGTCATCAAACCGATTCCCGCGAGAACCGTTTCGACGATGGTGAACGTCTTCGGCCGACCTACGAAGAACCCGTCCTCGAACTCGTTTCGAGGCACATAGAGAGGAACGGAATCTTCCGCGGGTTTCGATTGGGCCGACGCGTGAGCTTGGGCGATAGTACTCGGTCCGGGCACGCCAGACTCTGACCAGCGAGCGCGTGTCTCCTGAAGCGAGATTCCACGGAGAGCCGCTGAGTACGCGTCGACGAATTCATTGACGCTGAGTCGTACGTTGACATCGGAGGCGAGGGCCGCCGCGAAAACATTATCTAAGGCCGGAGGAAGGTCGCGAATGACCGACGGTGGGGTGAGTGGCGCTGTGATGATCTGCATCCCTTGCGGATCCTGCGCATCCATTGCTTTCTTCAGCGCCTTCGAATCGTAGGGCAGTAGACCCGTCAGTCCCGAGTAGATCGTGGCGGCCAGACCATACGCATCCGTCTTGTGGTTCGCGATGTTCGCGAACATTTCAGGAGGGCGATAGCCGGGAGTACCGCCATAGTTCGTCACGAAGGTTTCCGCATTCGGTGTGTGCAACGCCACGCCGAAATCAAAGACCTTCCAGCGCCCGTCCTTCACAGAATAGCCAATATTGGTTGCCTTCAGATCCAGGTGAAGGATTCCCGATTCGTGGAGGCCTTCCAGGGCGCGGCCGAGATCTTTCAGCACGGGTTCGAGATCCTCGGGGGTCACCAAGCCCATCAATGCGGACCCGTTCTTCAGCTGAGTGGGGGGGCCGCTCCCCTCCCACTTGTAAAGTGTGCCCCAGAGCTTTTCCGTGACCAGGTAAGAATCACCCTCGTGAGTTCCAACCCGCTCAATGTCGACCACGTTGGGGTTACGAGCTTGAGCTCGCATCGCCAGCGCCTCTTGGGTGAAGCCTTGATTGGTTCCGTTGGTCTCGAACTTCACCGCGAAGTTTTCCGGTCTTCCGTCAATCGGAAACGCCTCGAAAACTTTTCCAAATCCGCCTTCGCCCAAGACCTCTCCGAGGCGGAGGTCGCCGACCACGTCGCCGGTTCTTGGCATCATCGCGACTTTCGCCGCGACGAAGATGTCAGCCGCAGTGGCGTAGTCCCCGAGCTCGATCTCGAGGGTCTTCTTGCTCCGCCGGAGAGTTACTTTGGTCTCCTTCGCTGGAGTGAGCTGAAGAGTCCTGAGCTGTGCGCGCTTCGCTTCGGGCAGGTGTGCGACCGCCTCGGCAACTTGCGACAGCAGTTGCTTGTGAATCGCTTGTCCTCCGGACTGCCTCGCGGTGTCGACGACCGACAGGAGTCGGCCATCAATCTCCACTTCAGAGAAGCCCTGCTTCGAATGCACCTTGAACTTGGCGGGCTCGGACGGGAGCTCGGGTTTGCCCGCCTTGGTCGCGTTTTGGGTGAGACGACCGGTTCGTGCATTCGCGTTTGCGCCCACGTCCTTGCTTTCGTTTGCCTGACGCCGGAGCTTCGTCTGCCGCTGCTCTTCTCTGAGCGTCGCGGCGCGCAACTCCAACTCCAACTCAACCGCTTGCCGATCCTTCGCGGTCGGATAGAGCTTCAACACATTGCCCTTACTGGTGGGCTCGATCTCGACGAGTCGCCGCTCGTTCGCGTACGGCTGTCTCTCGATTTGGATTTCAGCGATCAGCGCCTGTTGCTCGGGCGAGAGCTGTGCGAGCGCCCTTTCGATCGCCGGTGCCGTGGGGTATCTCAGATTCGTCACGGCATTTTCTGGCGAACGGACGGGCATCATCTTGTCGCCCATGCGGACGGACCGGATTCGAAGAACCGTCATTCCGCCTGTAGGCGTACCGATGTTCCGCCCCACAGATTTCTGCCCATCGCGCCAGGATACGAGCTCACTCAGGATCTCGTGGCGGTTGGGCATCTGGGCCTTGAAGGCGGCCTCTGCGTCCGTGCCCCTCTCTTTATGGAATTTGAGCAGCGACTCGAGGAAGTCTGCCCTCGTCGAGCTCTTCCCGTAGCCGGAGATGTAGACGCCATCTCGCTGCGCTGCCGAGCTCCAAAGCTTCCACGTTGCCGAGGAAGGATTCTCGCCAAACATCTGAGTGGCATACCCGTCCGCCAGTTTGAATGAGAGCTCTGAGTCGTAGCCTGAGAGCAACCGGTCTGGAGCGTTCGGATAGATGCGGAGCGTGCCAGGTTCGGGCAGGTCAACGAGCCGCGCTTTGTCGATCCCGTTCATTTGCTGAATGACTTGGATCTGCTCTCGAAGCTCGCGAGGCAGCTTGTTCAAGAGCGCAGAAATCTCCGCCGCGTTGGGGTGGTAAGCCGCATGAGTGGGATTGTTGGCGGCTTGGATCGGGATCTCACGTCCATCCAATTTCAGCATCGACGACTTCGCGTTGCTGCTCGCGGTGGATGCACGAACGGGGGAAGCGGACCCGGTCGGCGCGAAGGATGTCGACACGTGCGCCGGGATGCCCTGGTTGCCCACGCCCGTCGCTTGAACCGGCACAGTCCGCGGCGTCACCGGGTTCGTCGCTTGAGTCAGCATCATTCTCTGGCTGGCGACGTTCGTCGATTGAGCTTGAGAGCTTTCGCGAGCTCGCAAGGCGGCGACGCGCTCCGGGAGCTGGGCGAGGAAGTCAGAGCGCTGCTGTGCGGTCGTTCCCGCGGCACCGCTGCCCATAGCGTCGGCGAGAATCGCGCGCGCGGTTTCCGCGTCATCTCCATCACCTTCGAGCAGCGCCTGAATGGTGTGCTTCAGGCGGCCCTTGAGAATGGCGACACCCAGGTCCGTTAAATTTGCTTCTTCCTTGGCTCTGGCCTTCAGTCGCTGTTCCGCGCGTTCCGGGAGCTTGGACAGGAAGTCAGCGCGGCCGCCTACCATCGTTCCAGCAAGACCTCTTTCGACGGCTTCCGCAAAGATGGCGCGTGCGGCATCGGCTTCAGGTCCTCGGCCACCGAGAAGGGTCATCACCTCAGCACGGGCCTCCGGAGACCAAGCGCCAAGGGCTTCGATGGCTTGATCGTTCAGGCGGCTTTCCTTTTCAGGCGTACGGGGTTGCTGCCCGCGGAGAGCCTGGGTGGTTCGACCCGGATCTTTGCTGCTTCGCTTCGAAGAAAGAGACCTGACGTCTGCCAGCGCTTCCTGGCGCTGATCTTGCGCGTTTTCTTGCTCCGACGAGTCATTGCCACGTCGACCCTGATCCGGATCGAGCCCGTTGGGGTTCGCGTTGTCTTGGTTAGCGAGTGAGTCGGACTGCTTCGCGGCCTTCGCGCCGAAGAACCACTTCACGAGTCCCTGCAGCGAGTCCGCGCTGGTTTCGAACGTCTGGTTGAACTTGGCGTTCTGGGTATGGACGATGTCGACGCGGACGGCGTCCTCTCCCAGTCGCGCGTCGACTTCGTTCTGCAGACTCTCCTTCGTGACGTCATCCAACTGCGTCGGCGTGCTGTCCTGGTCGTAGACGAGGAGGGCTTTCTTCAGGCTGATGCCAGAGGCCTTCGCGCGTTCCACAGCCGAGGCGATCTGATTAGCGAGCTCTTTGACATCCGGTGCGTTGGCGGAGTTGACCTTTCGGCCGGGCTGGTAGACGAGCGCGTCGCGCAGCGTCCGACCCGACTGAATCCGCGCGGCGCTGCCTGGAACAGCGTTGGCGGCGGCGGCCGCGGCCTGAGCATGGGCAGGCGACGCGGCCGCGTGGTGCGCGGCAACGAGCATGTCTGACGCGGGCACGGAGTTGTTGCGCAGGACGACCGCGGGGACAGCAGGCGACTCGCTCGCGAGGTAGCTCTCGGTGTGATTCGCGACCTGCTGATCGCGAGGTCCGGTCGCCGTGGACAGTGCGCTGACTTGGTCTTCGAGCGCTTGCCCGAGGTTGTTCGCAATGTTTTGGAGCTGAACCCGAACTTCGTTCGAGGTCGCGACGACGCTCGCGACCGCATTGCGAAGAGAGGACGTCATCGCCGTGGTCGCCGCATGCATCACAGCGGATGCTTTGGCTTGAACCGCCGCGACCGGCGGGCTCCTGAGATTGGCGTCGTGGGTACGTGCGCTGACGGACGCCGAAGACCCACGACCCGCGCCCGTGGATGAACCACCCGCCACACCGCGGGTCGAACCCATGGATGAGCCTCCATCGACGCCGTGAGAAGCGCGGGAGCTGGAAGAGCCTCCACTCACGCGCCCTACGAGACCGCGGAAAGAGGCGGGCTCACCGAAGCTGCTTGGCTGTGCAGAGCGCGCTGCGATGGGCGGTGGGGGAGGCGGAACGTCCTGGGCACTCGGCGCGGAGGCGGCGGTCGCGGCCATCTCTCGGCTTGACGTTGCGTCCCGCTCCGCAAGCGACGAGTCGGACGTCATGTCGGGCGCGAGGTTGGCCGCGTCGGGTCCTCCCACCTCGAGCGAGGGTGCGGCGGACCGGGCCGCTTGGCGCGCCTGGATACTGGACACTGCGGGCGAAACGGCTGCGCCGACGCCAACGCCCAGGACCGCGGCAACGCCACCGTTCGCGGCAGCGTTCTTGAGACCGCCGACGAGGCCGGTCTGGCTCCAGTTGTTGGTGACCGCGGACTGGGCGAAACCGTCGACGAAGGATCCGGAGCCGGCCTCCGTCGTATTCGTGACAAGTGCTCCCGCTTTCGAAAGCACGGGATTGGCCACGTCGTCCGCGACTGAGGTCAAGCCGGGCACTGCGCTCTTGGTGAGGACGTTGCTGAGCGCGGTGCTCGCGGCTCGGCCGGCGAGGTTGCCGCCGAAGCCGGTCACGGTGCCGAGCGCGGAGTCGAAGGCGACCTTGCCCCACGACATGCGATTGCCTTCCATGGCTTTTCCGGTGAGCGCGGAGGCGGTGCTGGAGACTGCACCGGCCGCGAGCAAGCCGGGGACGGCAGCGAGGCCGATGCCGCCCGTGGCGAGCGCCAGCGGAACGCCGATGCCGATCCCCACGATGAGCTGCGCTCCCATGGTGACCCTACCGGTCATCTTCGAGAAGTTGGTCGCTTCGGAGTCGAACCTCACGAGCTGACCATCCAGTTGCGCGGCCTGTTCGTTGGTGAGACCTCCCGCTTGGAGCGCGTGGTTCCAGGTGTTCAGCACCGCGCTGCGCGACTGTTCGTAGTTGTTGTCGCTGTCGACGCCGGGCATCAAGCCCAGGACGTTGTCCGATCCGCCGCTGGTGAGGGTCGCGTCCCGCTTGCGAAGGTTATCGATCGTCGGGAGGTATTGGGCCATCTGCACGAGCTGGGGATTGCTCATGCTCACGAGGCCAAACTTGTAATTCGGATCCAGGTTCTTCGCGGTGATGCGATCGGTGCCGTCCGGACCTTGGCCGGGCACGGTGTCGTAAAGGCGACCGAACATCTCGCGGGCGCCCTGCTCACCGGGCAGGTTCGACGCGGTGGCCGCATCTCGCATGCCCATCGCTTGTTGCTGCAGTCGGACTTCTTGGGCGCGCGCTGCCGGGGTGACGCCAGGCGCTGCGGGCTGAAGGACTCCATTCACCACGACCGCCTTGCCTGACGAGTCGTAGACGTTGCCGTCGGCGGTTATG
Source organism: Myxococcaceae bacterium (assembly GCA_052386435.1). GTDB lineage: Bacteria > Myxococcota > Myxococcia > Myxococcales > Myxococcaceae > JBQTKE01. The sequence goes on along the minus strand of JBQTKE010000147.1, from coordinate 2,206 downwards.
CGGTGGCCGGATTCGAGCGTCACTCCTTGCATTCGGCCATCCGGGCCGGTGATGGGCGTCGCACCTGGAGGCAGCTGGTCTCCCAGAGGCATGGGCATGGTCGTGGCCGGCGGTGGAATGGCTGCGAGTGGACCGGTCGCCTTGGGCATCTGCGCAAGCTCAGGGTTCTGCGCGGCCAACGCGCTTAAGTAATACGGATCCTGGCTGGCAATGGAGGCGTCGTACAGCTTCTGACCCGCCGTCTCCACCGTGGGCGCACTCTGTGCTTCACCGGTGACCTTCAGCGCGCTGGCCATGTTGATGAGCTGCAGCTCGCGCGCGGAGGGATCGGTTGCCGCGGTGACGACTTGACCCTCGCGACTCCTCACCTCTCCGTCCGCGCGAACCATGTAGCCGTCGACGGTCGAGTAGCCCTGTACCTTGCCAGCGGGGTCCATCACGACGCTGTTCTGTCCAGGAAGCTGGAACCGCGGATTCGCGTCGATGCCCGTCACGCCTTGGGTCATCGCCTGCCGTTGCTGATTGTTGAGCGGCGTCCCCGGTGTGGGGTTCGCGAGCTCTGGGACGAATGACGTGAAGGTGTCGGAGTAAGCCTTGTCCGCGATGTTGGCGGTGTGCAGCTCGTACTGACGCGTTCCCTGTTTCGCCAGAGGGAGGGTCGCGATTTCAGAGGCGTCGCGGAGTGCCTGGGCGGTCGACGTCGCCTTCTGCAGCGAGGGATTGACTGGTGGAGGCGTGGCTGCGCTTGTCGGATTGGTATTGCCGTCGTACGCGACGAGCTTTCCACTGGCATCGCGGACGCTCCCGTCGGTTCCAGCGCGGTAGCCGTCGACCTGGACGCTGGTTACGGCGCCAGTGCTGTCGGTGCTCGCTCCGGGCGGAGGCGCTGCTTTCCCAGGAGGTTTGATGCCCGCGCCTGCGTCGGCCGCGGCCAGGTCGATTTGCTCCTGCACGACGAAGCATCCGCGCGAGCCCGTCACGGCAACGGTTCCCGTGGGCAGCTTGTCGCTCGGTTCAGGCGCAGTGGGGGTGGGCACCAACTCTGGCACCGGCGGGGGGACTGCCGCGGGGTCTGGCGCGGGCACCACCTCTGGCAGCGCGAGCTCTGGTTCAACCGGCTCCGGCGGTGGCGGCTCCGGCGGCGGTGGCTCCGGCGGGGGAGGAGGCGGCGGTGGGGGAGGAGGCGGCGGCGGCGGGGGAGGAGGCGGCGGAGAAATGCTCGACATGTTGCACCCTGCCTTGCGAGGTCATGCGCGGTGGATCTCAGAAACGGCGCGCTAGAGGACCGAAGGAATGCAGGTTTGGGTCCAGCAACCACCTTTTGGGCAACAACTTGGATTAATTTGGAGTTTCCGAACCCAGTCGCACTGCCAACGACGTGACTGGAGCATCGGTGTCGCTCATTAACTCAGGTTCTGAGAGGAAATCCGCGCGCTTCGAAGTGGTGCACGTCCGCCTACTTCACTGAGCACGGTCATGGCTGGATGGTGCCGTTGAGCATCATCTGCGTCACCACTGAGACTTTGCGGGGCGCGCCCGCGCTTTGCCTTGCCGAGGTTCGGCTTTCGAGCGACGTGTGCACTGCGCGGAAGAGGCCACTCATCGCTTCGCCGTAAAGCGTCTGGTCATCCGTCGGGCGGAGCGGCCGTAGCCAGCCGGGGACTGCGCTTGAGGCGACGACGTAACCTTCCTCTTCGCCGTGAGACAGGATCTCCTGCGCCCACGGCACCGCCACGTTCAAGGGGACGGAACCGTCACGGGGAAACCTGGCGAGGATCTCCTCTTCGGTGGCGTCGAGGTATTCGTTGAGCACCGCCCAACCTCGCGCCGCCTGCTGAATCGGAAGGAGCTTGGCGTCTTCCAGCGCGCGCATCGCCGAACGGAGGCGTGCGTTTGAGCTCGTGAACATCTCCGCCACGCCCGACCAGGCTTCGGGGTGCTCTTCCAAGAGTGCCTCGATGAGCTCGATCGGAGCTTCGTCGCGGTCGGTCTCTCGCAACAATTTCAGAAGCGTCCTGCGGTAGGGCACAGGTTGTTCGGCGAGGACTTCCAACGCTCGGTGAGTCTGGAGAGACGAAGGGGGCAGGCCGAACGCGCGTGAGAACGGTTCAGCGAGCGCGGGGTACTGTTGGACGAGCGCCGCGACGTCGACCTCACCGGCGCTTGCTTGATGGAGGACGCGGACCGCGTCGTCCTCGGAGACGAG
>JBQTKE010000146.1:0-6869 GCA_052386435.1 Myxococcaceae bacterium | reverse complement strand
GTTTAGTTGCAGTGGGTTACGCCGATGAATGTGTCCCCGGCGCACGAAAGCGGCGCAATGTAGCAGAGGACCCCCCAAAATCAAGAGTCCAAGGCCGAAAGTCACCGAACGGCGTGGTCATACCGGGGAAACGCGGCCTGGGCCAGTCGCAAAAGCTCCGCGCCGCGTTCTTCTTCCTCACTGCGGTTGAGCTCACAGACCCAGGCGGAGGAGAGGTCATGTTGGGATCGCGCGAGCTCAGCCATTGACGCGTAGCGGATGGCCGCCAGTCGGGCCACGGAGGCTTCTTCGAGGATTGCGTCGAGGAAGAAGGGATTGGGTCCTTCGGGAGCGTCCGGGACGGGCAAAGGTCCTCTGCCGAGCGCGGAAAGGCGGGCGAGCAATCTCGACGCGTGGGCTCGGCAGAACGCCGAGAGGACTGTCAGCCGCGCGGAGATATATGGATCTCCGCTCCGCTCGGCGAGTGCACAAAGGCGCCGCGCGGCCACGACCTCTGCCTCCCACGCCGCGGCCAGCGCGGCGGCCAGCTTCGAATGTCGTGCGCCCATGCGAGGCAAACTTAGGGATGAGGTACAGCAGCGACAATGACGCCTCGGCAGAGCAAGCGCGTGCTCAAGAGAAGAGTCGTTCGGCGAGCCAGTACCCGCCGGCGACGAGGACGAGGACGGAGCCAACCTGGATGACCGTTTCTGACCAGCGCCGCGTGACTCGCAGCAGCGGGAAGAGAACCGCGACGAACGCGAGCTGTCCCAACTCTGCGCCCAGGTTGAAGCCGAACAGGGCTTTCGCGGGCGACGCCTGCACGCCGTAGCTCTGCAACACTGACGCGAAACCGAAGCCGTGGATGAGGCCGAACGAGAAGGTGATCAACGCTCGGTGTCGGGGTTGGTCCTGAATCAGGTTCTGCGTGGCCACGACGATGATGGAGAGGGCGATCAGTGCTTCGACTCCGCGCTGGAGTTGTTCAGAGAGTGTCCACGCGCCCAACGCGGTTGCCCCGAGAGTGATCGAGTGCGCGACGGTGAAGGACGTGACCATGGCGATCACGCGCTTCACGTTCCCCGCTGTCAGGAGCAACGCGAGCAGGAACGCCAGGTGATCGATCCCCATGAAGATGTGGAGGACGCCCAAGAGAATCCAATTGGGTGCCGCGACTTTCGCGCTCTGGTTGGACGAGAACACCACGGTCTGCGCGTTACCCTCCGCGAACTGTTGCGCCCCTCCCCTCTCCACGACGACTCGGAATCCGCGAGGAAGCACCGAGAGGATCTTGAAGCGTTGCTCGAGCTCACCTCCTTCACAATGAAACTGAGCGTCCAACTCAACGAAGGTGGCGTGACGGCTAAAGCCGGAGTGCTCGAGCTTGCACTCCTTCCCGCTCGCGAACAGCGGCGTCTGCATCCACACGCCCGCGGTCAGTGCCTCCGGCTCGGGTGTCTCGTTCTCTCGCAGCGGTACCAAGGATCCCAGCGCCAGTTCGGTCAGGGTCATGGTCTCGGCCACAATGGGTCCGCTTCGCTCGACGCGCACATAGACGATGTCCGCGTCATGCGCCTGCGCGGCCTGGGCGAGGCAGGACAGAACTATAAGGAGCGCACTCAATCGCCGCATGCGGGCGTGCACTATGCGGTCGCGCATCGACGCGGCGAAGCGATCTCTTAGGGGCGGACTGAGACAAAACGCGGAGGGGTCCGAGCGCGCATCGGCTAGAGCGCTGGTCGTCCCCTGCGCGCCACGGCCAAGATCAGGCTCACCAACGCGAACAGCAGGAGCAGATGCACCCAGAGGCCCATGGTCGACCCGCTGACCATGCCCAATACCCAGAGCACGAAGAGGATGAGGGTGATCGTCCAGAGCATGGCTTCTCCTTCTCCTGCGAAGTCTCCTGCGAAGTCGTCCGCCAAGCTGGTGCCGCCCGAGCCGACCGACAACTGTCTTCTGTCTTCGAAAGACCCACCTGAAGAATCTTCCGGAACGCTGACTGCCGTGCATCCGACGAGGCCGAAAGGACATCACCGGGCGCTGGCACGGTCGATGCCTGGATGGGCTCCGGGGGGGATGGATGGTTGGGTGGGTGGCACGTCGAGGAGGAGCAGATCGCTGTCGCGGCCCGGGCAGGCACAGGCGCTCGCTGACGAGGCATTCGGTGCTTCGGCAAAAATTTCAAAACGAGGGCTGAAAGTATTCGTGCGCTGCAAGCCGTCGTCCTGAAGTTATCAGCCCAAGATCATGCGACTCCTTCGTAGTTGCCCCGCGGGTCGCATGGCCCGTTCCCTGCTTTGCGTTCCCCCTCGTCGCGTCCCCGGGTGCATGCGCGGCCTGAAGGCAACCTCTGGAAAGGAACCCCATGGCTGGCCTCAACATCAACCGCGAAGACACGTCTGAAACGGTGACTCTGAAGCTCGTCGGCAACTTCAACCGGGACAGCGCCGCGGAAGTTCTCTCTCGAATGCCCACGACGGACGACCGCACGGTGGTGCTCGATTTTTCGCGCGTGCGTGAGTTCCCCGACCTGGCGGTGCCTGAGCTCTCCCGTCACCTGGGTTCGCGCAAGGTCCTGCTGCACGGTCTGGCTCGACACCAGGCGCGCATGTTCGGCTACTTCGGTCTGGGCGACGGTCGAGCCGAGGGCGTGTACTACACCCCTGAAGAGATCCGCGCGGTCTAGCCAGACGCTCGTGGATCAGGGGTGCGGCCTCCTCCGCACCCACCTTCAACGCTTCGACGCCCCGTTCGCCCCGGCATTATTGTCCGGGGTGCCCATGAACCAGCCCGCTCGAAGTCTCACTCCCCTGCTCGACGCAAAGTCCGCGAAAGCAGCGATGGAGCGCATCGCTCAAAACCTCTCCTCGGTGGTGAAGGGCAAGCGCACCCAAGTGGAGCTCGCGGTGACGTCCATCGTCGCGCGCGGTCACCTTCTTCTCGAAGACGTGCCGGGCGTGGGGAAGACCACGCTCGCCGAAGCGATGGCGCGGTCATTCAATCTCTCTTTCGCTCGGGTGCAGTTCACGGCGGACCTGCTTCCCTCCGACATTCTGGGCGCGCAGATCTATTCGCCGCAGAACGGCACGTTCTCGTTCCGCAAGGGACCGCTCTTTCATCAGCTGGTGCTCGCTGACGAGCTCAACCGCGCTCCGCCTCGCACGCAGTCAGCGCTGCTGGAGGCGATGGCGCAGCAACAGGTCAGCATGGACGGCGTGACACATCCTCTGCCCGAGCCGTTTGCTGTCGTTGCCACGCAGAACCCCGCGGACTTTTCTGGCACCTACCCTCTTCCGGACTCTCAGCTCGACCGCTTTCTGATGCGTGTGTCGCTCGGTCACCCAGGGAAGGAGATCGAAGCGGAGCTCCTGCGCACGCGCAAAGTGGCCGACCCGTTGCGCAGCTTGGAACCGGTCTCCTCTCCTGAAGAGCTGGCCTCGCTTCAAAAGTGCGCCGCGGAGGTCAACGTCGACGAGGCGGTCGCGGCATACGTGGTGGAGCTGGCCCATGCGTCGCGCACCCACGCGGACGTGGAGCGCGGCGCGTCGACCCGCGGCGTGCTCGCGTTGATGTCCGCGGCGAAGACGTACGCGCTCTGGAATGAACGAGATTTCGTGACTCCGCACGACGTGCGCACGGTGCTGGCTCCGGTCCTCGCCCACCGTCTGTTGTTGCGCAGCGCCGCCAGCGGAACGTTCTCCCGCGAAGAAGCCGGGCACTTGCTGGAAGAGATCGCCCGCAAGTTGCCCGCACCGAAGTGAGGCGACGATGGCGCGCCCCGCTCGCACGTTCTGGCAGCGACTGCGTTGGCGCCTGCGCCCACCGCGCACGCTCACGGTCACGCCAATTGGCCGCACTTATTTGATCATCACCGTGGGCGTGGGTCTGGGCGCGCTCAACACCGGCAACAACCTGCTCTACCTGCTGCTGGGGTTGATGCTGAGCATGGTCGTGGTCTCGGGCGTGCTCTCTGAGAAGAGTCTCCGTGGGCTGCGCATTCGCCGCATCGCCTCGGAGGGCGCGTTCGCCGGGGAGCGCTTCGCCTACCGCTGGGCGATCACCCGCGAAAAAGGTTCTGCTTTCGCCCTGCGGATCGCCGAAGCAGACGTGGCGCTCGAGGGAGAAGGAAGCATCGCTCACCTCCCTTCGGGCAAGGAGCACATCGTGCGCGCGGATCTCTTCGCTCCCAAGCGAGGGCCGGTCGCGTTGTCGGGAGTGAAGGTTACCACCACTTTCCCACTGGGGCTCTTCGCCAAGACGCGCATCTTCGAGCTCCCGGGAACGCAGCTCATCTTTCCGCGCCGGGGGTTCACCTGCGCGCTGCCGGTCGATTCGATCGAAGGCCCGGTCGGAGACAAAGGAAACCCGCGGCGCAAAGACGGCACGGGCGATCTCTTGGGTCTGATCGAGCTGCAGCCGGGAGAAGACGCGCGGCGCGTGCACTGGCTGAAGAGCGCGACGGCCGGAAAGCTGCTGCGCACCGAGCGAGAACGGGAAGAGCGCCGCTCCTTCGTGCTGCGTGTCGAGGACGGTGAAGGCGAGGCTTTGGATCGCATTTGCGAAGAGCTCGCGGCCCTCTCGCATCGACTTCTCTCTCAGGGTCACGAGGTCGGCATCGAATCGGACGTGCACCGTCTGCGGCCCGCTTCCGGGCCGGGACAGGAGCGTCGAATTCTGCATGCGCTCGCGTGGGCGGGCTTTGACGAGAACGATCACGTTCTGGAGGCACGCCGTGGCGAAGAAGCGTGATCCGGCGGAGGTCGCCGCGGCCAAGGCGCAAGCGGAGGCGAAGGACGCGGCGTATGCCATCACGCGGGCGCGCGTCCCACTCCGACTGAGAGATCTCGCGGCCGCGGCGGCGTTCGGATCGATGGCCGTGTCTGGCTCGATTCCTGTTTGGGCGACGGCGCTCTTCGGTGCGGGCTTGTTGCTGGCGCTCTGGGGAAAGCGGCCGCTGGCGGAGCGGGGCACCATCGCCGCGGTCCTCTTGGTGGGCGTGGCGGTCGTCCTCTACTCGCAAGTCGCGACGGGCGGACTCGACCTGGTCATCGCCGCATGTACGTTGGCGGGACTGATCACGCTGCACCGGATGGTGTCCACGCCCACTCGACGCACCGACGGTCAGGTCCACCTCACCAGTCTCTTGATGATCGCGGGCGGCGCCGCGCTCTCCGGCGATCTCCTCTTCGGCGCCTTCCTTGCGCTCTATGCCTCGCTGGCCAGCCTCTCCGTAGGGCTCTCCGTCGTGGAGTCCGCGCTGCCCCCGGGCGAGCCGCTCCCCTATCGACCCGCGCTGCGCCAGCTCTCTCTTGGATCGATCTTCGCGGTGCTCGGCGCGGTCACTTTCTTCGTGGTCTTTCCACGTCTGTCGTGGAACCTCGCCGCGAAGCGAACGGGACCAGGTCTGGGCGGCGCGCCGATCACGGGCTTTGGCGATCGCATTCGTCTCTCCGGCGACGGCAGCATCAAGACCAACCCGCGCGTCGTGCTGCGCGCCACGATCAGCCCCGAGCCCAAGGCGGACGACCTGGATGCATATTGGGTGGGCCGCACCTTCGACACTTTCGACGGACATGAATGGGTAGGCCACGCGACGCCGCAGCCCAAGGGTGCCTACGTGGCGGTCCGCGATGGCGGCCGCGCAGGCCGCTTGGTTCAACAGCGCATCGAGCTGCTGCCCGCGTACGGGGCGAACACGGCGATCGCGCTCGACTCGCCGGTTCGCTTCGCCAATGCAATGGGCAAAGGACCGAACGGCAACGTCCCCACCAGCATGAGCGTGCTCGAGGGCGAAGAGGTCCGCCTCGACCTGAAGTCCCTGGGCTACACGTACCAAGCGTTCTCTCTTCCCCCGCGGATCCAAGTCCCGGACGAGAGGTCCTGGGCGCAGCGCGAGAGGTACCTCCAGCTTCCAGAGAAGTTGGATCCACGCGTCGCCACGCTCGCCAAGCAGGTGGTAGGCAATCAGACGGATCCCCTGCGGATCGCGCGGCGGCTGGAGACCTATCTGAAGCGCGAGTACCGCTACAGTCTGGAGCTCTCTCAGTCAGATGATCCGCTGGTCAGCTTTCTCTTCGAGCGCCGCGAAGGTCACTGCGAACACTTCGCCTCCGCGTTGGTCATCCTGCTTCGCTCCTCAGGTGTCCCGGCGCGCGCCGCTTCCGGATTCTATGGCGGACAGCGCGTGGGGCACTTCTTCGTGGTCCGCGCGGGCGATGCGCACGCCTGGGCCCAAGTGCTGACAGAGGACGCGGGGTTCGTGACGATTGACGCCACGCCCGAAGGAGGACGCGGAGCGCAACCCACTCCGCTCTTCGGCTGGGTGGTCACGCAGTATGAGCTGCTGGAAAACTTCTGGCGGCAGAAGGTCGTCGACTACACGTTCTGGGATCAGATCGACCTCGCGCGCAGTCTGGTTCGTCCGCCTCAAGATTCGGGCAACAGCGACACGCGCGTCTCTTCCGATTGGCGGCCCTCGCGGCGAACCTGGGTGATGCTGGGAGCGTTCGCGGTGACATACTTCGTTCTCACCCGCGGGCGCCGAACCGCGCGTTCACGCGAAAAAGCGACCGTGTTCGCTGAAAAGGCTGAGGCGCTCCTGCGGAAAGAAGTCGTGATTCTGCCGGGTGAAGATCTGGAGACCGTCGCTTCTCGGCTCGAGCGAGAGCGTCATCCTCTCGCGGCACCTCTTCGCGTCGCGGTCGATCGGTATCTGCGCGCGCGCTTCGGTGGACAGCCGTTCGCACCGCAGGAGCCGGCAGACTTGCTCCGGAGCTTGCGCAGCGCATCCGCGGATCAGCGCCGCGCGGCCTGAAGCTTCGTAGCGATCGTGCGAGAGCACGCCCTCCTCCTGGCCCAGCTGCCCCGTGCGAGAGTCGCCGCTGCCT
>JBQTKE010000145.1:0-4652 GCA_052386435.1 Myxococcaceae bacterium | reverse complement strand
GAGCTGGCCGACGAGAACGGCCTGCTCGCCGTGGGCGGGGACCTCTCTGCGGAGCGGCTGCTCGCGGCCTACTCGCGCGGCATCTTCCCCTGGTACAGCGACGACCTGCCCATCCTCTGGCACTCGCCGGATCCGCGGTTCGTGCTCACCCCGTCCCAGCTCCACGCCCCCAAGAGCCTGCGCAAGACGATGAAGCGCGGCCAGTTCGACGTTCGCTTCGATACGAACTTTCTCGGCGTCATTGACGGCTGTCGGCAGACGCCCCGCCCCGGCCAGGGCGGGACGTGGATCACGGACGACATGCGCGACGCCTATGCGCAGCTGCACCGGCTCGGCTTCGCGCATTCGGCAGAAGCGGACGAGGCAGGAAAGCTGGTGGGCGGGCTGTACGGCGTGTCGCTCGGCTCGGCGTTCTTCGGCGAGAGCATGTTCGCCCACGCGGCTGAGGCCTCGAAGGTCGCCTTCGTCAGCCTGGTGGAGAAGCTTCACGGTTGGGGCTTCACCCTCATCGACTGCCATGTGGAGACGGAGCACCTCAGTCGCTTCGGAGCCGAGCACTGGCCGCGCACACATTTTCTGGAGGCGCTCGCCGTCGCGCTCACGGCGCCCACGCGCCGGGGCTCCTGGACGTAAGGGACCGGCGGCGACGCAATGACGGACTTTGAACCGCAATGTGTGCTCGGTCCCCCGCTCTTGACTCGCAGGAACGGCCCACATCCGCTACCCCGTTGAAACGAGGCCGTCCCGGTCCGAGGTTCGAGACTCGGAGCCCCTCAGCTCGAGCGTCACGCGGAGCGCGGGCGGGTCCAGTGAGCTACCTTCGCCGACCATGAACGCGCTCCGCCAGTTCCGAAGCATCGCCTTCGCCGAAGGGATCTCCTTCGTGGTGCTGTTGTTCGTGGCGATGCCGCTCAAGTACTTCGCGGGCCTTCCCCTCGCCGTACGCGTCATCGGAAGCATCCACGGCCTGCTCTTCGTGCTCTTCTTGGTCGCGCTCGGCCGCGCGACGGTGGCCCGGGCCTGGCCAAGCTCGCGCGCGCTGATCGCCTTCGGCTCGTCACTGCTCCCCTTCGGCACGTTCGTCTTCGACCGGTCGTTGCACCGGGAGCTTGAAGCCGCCTTGGAGCCGCAGAAGCATTAGTCCAGCGGCCTGTCGGTCTTCTCCGCGACCACGAGATCCGGAAGCTCTCCGGTGTTGGTGGACACGCTGAAGCGAACCTCGCCGTTCCTCAACTTGTCCTCCGCACCGAGTTGGTAGCCAATAGAGGTGGCGTAGATGTCGACGCCGTCTTCAGCTCGCTGGTGGCCGAGCACGCGACGGCCGAAGCCCGGAACGTCTGCGAACACCTTCTCCAAACCGTCGAAGCCAGGACACACCTCCCGGAAGCGCTGGTCGTCCCACTCGAAGCGAAGGGAGATCGAGCCGTAAGCCGGATCTCCGTAGGGCGGCCCGATGCGGACATAGGCGCCTCGCACTGCGCTCGCGGGGTCATCCTTGGAGAGCGAAGCCACCCCTCGAGCGATGACCGCTTCGAGGTCCGTCATCCCGACGCGGAGGTCGGGGGGGTCGCCTTCTCCCGCCGCATCGAACACCTGGAAGAGCTCCCTTCCCGCCTTCGCCGCCAACTCCAGCTCCTCATCCCCGCTCGGGGCAGAGTCCAGCTCGGTGAGGTCGAGAAGTCCCGGACTGGTCCAATCGCGCGACGGTTGATCGAGCTTGCCGAAGCCCTTCAAGAGAACCTCGCCCACCAGCGCCGCGGCTGCGGCGGAGGCGGGGGGCGCGTCGTTGAATGCGCCGATGCGAATCGCCCGCGCGTCGAAGTAGCTGACTTGTCCGTCGAGCTGCCGCGGGCGAACGTTTCCTGAGTCGAACTGGTCGAAGTTCTCGACCGCAACCTTCGCCGCCAGCCGCACCGTGAGAGGAAGCGCGCTGTCCTGGGTGACAGCCAGGAGGTCGTTCCGAGTCACGGTCTGGTGCGGTCGATGTTGCTCGAGGTACTTCGCCAGCTCCAGACCGGCGAGGGAATGGGCTGAGCGACTGCGAATGGCGGACATGAGGGCGCTCCGGGCGACGTCGGTGGGTTCGGAGGGAACGCCTTGCCCGCATGCGACGAGGGCCAAGCAGAGCAACGGGAACAGGCGGGGCATGACGGGCACGGGTTCTCCTCCGGTCAAGAGTGCGCCAATATCTATGGGATGGGTCGACGCCATGCCTCGGAGCGAGCGGCGAAAACACCACAGATTCCGTCATCCGCCAGCGAGGAGCGGATGCAGCTGTCCCTGCTCGTGGTTGGCGCGCACCGTCCCTCCCAGCTTCGGCTGCGCGCGCCCGCGCTGGTCGTGGCGATTGAATCCGCTTCAGTCGATGTTCGCAGCGGTGGCCAGCGCTGGGCCGTGGACCGATCGACGTGCCTGCTCGTCCCCAGGGGACAGCCGCTGCAGCTTCGACGAGATCAAGCCTCGGCGCGCGTCGCCGTCCTCGGTTTGGGCTCCGCGCTGATCGACGACGTCTGTACCCTCTACGCAAGGTTGGGGATGAGGCGGGAACGCCTCCAACGTTGGCTCGCTCGGCCAGCGCTGCTTCCGCGAACGATCTGGGTGCACGAGATCGTCCACCGCTACCTCTTCGAACGCTGCGTCCTGGGGGAGCGCGCGAACGCCGCGGCCCTCTTCCTGGAGGAGGAAGTGCTCAAGGAGATCTACTTCCTCTTCCGCGACCGGGATGAAGGGACGGAGCGCGCGTCCAACGCGCACCTGTTTTCCGCCTCGGTGCAGCGTGCGCTCGAGCACGTGGAGGCGCATCTCTTCGAGCCGGTGGACGTGCCGACGCTGGCGTCAAAGGCGGGAGCGAGCGAGAGCACCCTCCTGCGCGCCTTTCGCCGCGAGCTGGCCAGCACGCCCAGCCGGTACTGGCGATCGCGGAAGCTCGACGAGGCGATGGTGCTCCTGCGCAGCGGCGGGCTCTCTGTCTCCGAGGTTTCGCTCGAGGTGGGCTATGACAACCCCACCGCATTCGGCTTCGCCTTCCGCAAGCGCTTCGGCCAACCCCCGAGCTCTTTCCGATCTCGGGTGCCCGTTCGAGCCGCGCCCTAACCTCAGGGCTCACTTGCTCGCGACGATGGTCGGCTTCGACTCTGCGAGGAGCGCGTAGGCGGCTGGAGAGGACGCGCTTGACGTACTGGCCCGTCTCCGCGAACGGGATCTCTTCGACCCAGTCGTCCATCTCGAGGCCGGGGCGCTACCGCTACGGACGCTCAGGCCCCGGTCCAAAATGCACCCCGCGTCCAGGCGGAGGGATCGACTTTCTTAAGAGTAGCGCGCAGTGCCGCGCGGGCCGCTCGCGACGGCTCGGCGTCACCTACGTTCGCATCCCACCACTCACCGTACGCGGCGAGCGAGAGCAGCAACTTCTCCACGCTGGAGTTCATGGGAATGGGCTTGAAGTCGCGCTCGTGATCGCACAACACGATCCGGTCTTTCGTGGCGTCGAAGCAGATGGGGTTCCCGCTTCCATCCGATCCCAGCATCCGCAGCGTCTCCGGCTGGCCTTCCACTCCACCAAAGGCGTCGTTGAGCGTTGGCAGAGCACCCGTCGTACGGCACCTCGAATGATAGGAACGGCGCGGCCATTGGCGCTTGGAAGACCTACCCGCATCAGCACCTCCACGAGCGTGCATCTGTGGCACTACCGCGCGACGAAGGGAGCGGCCACCTTCAGAAAGGCCCGGCCTCTCCGATAGACTTTGAAATCGCTGTCCAAGGTGATGATGGTGGCGGTCGCATCCAGCTCTGCCATTCGGACCAAGCAGGCATCCGCCACCGACATGGGTTGATCTGCGTACTTCACCATCAACTTGAAAGCAGCTGGGCCGTCACTGGCCAAGCTAAAGCGGATCGCCAAGTTCTTGGAATGGACCAAGTCGAGCAGCGCGCCTCGACCGCGCCTCGCACGTCCGAGCAGGTGCCAAGTTTCACCGATGACCGCGTCGCAGGTGAGCAAAGGAGCTTCGAACTGTTCCAGTGTCCTCCTCGCCCATTCGTGGAAGCGATCTGCTCGGTCCAAGAACGCGACAAGCGGTCCGGTGTCAACGATTCCAACCCGACTCACTCTCCAAAGCCTTCCATGTAGCGAGGATTGGTCGACAGATCACCAGGACCCTCCGCGGCCCCGCAAAACTCCGCTGCCGAGGCAGTGAAGGAGGGGTGCTCGGACTGGGTATAGGCCTCGAGCGCCTCCCTAATGACCTCTGACTGCGTGGCGCCCTTCGATTTCGCCAATCGCGCCACTCGAGCGCTCAGGCTTTTCGGAACCTTGACGGTCAAAGTCTTCAGTCGGGACATGACGAGGAATACCGTATGCAACATCGGGTATTACCGCAAGTTGCTCCGGAAACCTGCGTCCTCTCTCGGGCCCTGACGACTTGCTTCCCTTTAGGGGGGGAGCCGTCTCTACTGGATCGATGCGACCTGCGGTTCGGTGTGGTCGCCCGGGGCTCACTTGCTCGCGACGATGGTCGGCTTCGACTCCGCGAGGAGCGCGTAGGCGGCGTAGCTGGCGAGGACGCGCTTGACGTACTGGCGCGTCTCCGCGAACGGGATCTCTTCGACCCAGTCGTCCATCTCCAGGCCGGGGCGCTCCTTGAGCCAGCGCC
>JBQTKE010000144.1:0-2043 GCA_052386435.1 Myxococcaceae bacterium | reverse complement strand
TCTGAACCAGCAGAACGATCGCCAGGTCTCGACCGATCTGAGGTACGCGCTCCAGGTCGAACGCGCGGCGCAGATCGCGCACCGCCTCTTCCACACGTCTCCCCTCCGCCCGTTGTCGCGCCCGATGCGTCAGCGCCAGTGCCAACCAATGCCGAGCAGCCGGAGACTTCGCATCCAGCGCCGCGGCAGCCGTGTAGCTCTCAATCGCGCGGTCCCACTCACCCGTCGCGAAGTAATCCGCGCCCAAGAGCAGATGACTGCGTGCCTCGTTCGGCGCGATCTCTCGAACCTTGGTGTGAATCTCCACGGCCTTCTGCAGCCGGTTCGCCCGCCGGTTCGCGGAGCCCAACGCCGCGAGCACATCCAACTGACCCGTGCTCGCCGCGCGCTCGAGCAGCGCAATCGCGTCGTCGTGCCGAGCCTGCTGCTGATACGCGCGCGAAAGACCAATCAGCGCCGGCGGCCACTGCGACGCCAACTTCACCGCCTGCTCCAACTCCCCCTGCGCGGACTTGAACTGCTTCCGCGCCAACCGCACTTCGCCCAGGAGCAGGTGGCTCTGCGCGGTCGCCGAAAGTCCACGGAGCTCGAGCGCAACCTCCTCCGCACGCTCCAGCTGTCCCGCCTGAAGCAGCAGCCGTCCCAACCGTTCGCGAGGCTCTGGGGCCTTCTTGTTCCGCTCCACCAAACCTTCGAGCAGCGCAACCGCGTCCTGCGTTTTCCCTTCCAGCTCCAATACCGACGCCAGCCCCATCTGAATCGGCACCGACTCGGGACGACCCTTCTGCGCGCGTTCAAAAGAACTCCGCGCCTCCTTCGGCTTCTTCCAGAGAACGAACGCGCGACCGAGCAGCGTGTGAATCTCGTGGTCGTTGCTCGCCAACGCGGGCGGACGAACCTGGAGGTACTTCACCAACTGAGCGACCGCGGCAGCCCCCCGCTGAGACTGCAGGTAGTACGTCGCGAGGTAGTAATGCCCGAGCAGGAATTCAGAGCTCGACGTCACCGCCGCCTTTTCGAGCAACGGAATTCCTTCGGGGTAACGCTTGAGCTTGTAGAGCGCGACGCCCAACTGGAACGCCAAACCGTTGTCATCCGGATGCGCCGCTTGAATCGCCGTGAGCGTCTTCACCACGTGCTTGTGCTCGCCCACCGCGTTCGCGGCAGCGCCCAATCCCACCGCGGGCTCCACCGCGCGCGGCGAGAGCGACAGCGCCTTCTCGTACAGCCCAATCGCCTTCTTGAACTGGGCCTGCGCGCTGTCCTTGTCTCCCTCCGCGAGCTTCGCCGCCGCGTCCGCGCGCAAGTCATCCGCGTTCTGCGTGTAGCGCTCTGCTTCGGTCGCAGGGGGAGGGCGATACTGCGCGAGCACCGGCGTCGTGAAACACAGCAGCGCAACCACGCCCAGCGCTCTAATTCGGTGGCTCGTACTCTGCGACAATAAGCGTGATGTCATCATTCTGAGGAATGTTGCCCGTATGTTGTCGAACGTCCGCGACGATGGCGTCCCGGAGAGATTCCGCCGGGAGATGGCCGTTGCGCTGGACAACCGCTGCCAGCCGCTTCAAGCCATAGATCTGGTTCTGGCTGTTCTGCGCCTCCGTCAGCCCGTCGGAATACCAGACGTAGACATCTCCTGGGTACAGGGGGGCCCGCACTGAGTTGAATTTGGTCGCTGGCGACGCACCGAGTAACGCGCCGCGCACGGTCAAAGTCCCCAACTTTTGCTCTTGGCGGTTGTAAACGACCGGGGCAGGGTGAGCCCCGCTCGAGTACTCCAGCTCGTTCGCGTCGACGTGGAACAACGCTATCGCCGCGGACATTTGATACTCGCCGCGCCCCACCAAGTGCAGCGTCTGGTTGAGCGACGCCATCAACAGTCCAGCGTCCACCGCCCGAGGATCCCTCATCTTCAGCGCCGCCGCTAAGCCACTGGTCGCACTGGTCGCCACCAACGCCGTCGACAATCCGTGACCTGTCACATCCCCGAGACCAATCACCACACGTGCATCGTCCATGGCCGCGCGCAGCCACCAATCGCCG
>JBQTKE010000143.1:0-8057 GCA_052386435.1 Myxococcaceae bacterium | reverse complement strand
GAGGCGGAGAATCCGAAGAGTTCCCACCGACGCTGGCTGATGACTCAGCTCATCCCGCGGCGGTGTCCAACCTCAAAGGCGAGGTGCTGTGGGGACCTGATGGGCTCACCGCGCTGCCGTTGATCGTGGGGAGCCGCCACGATGGTGTTCTTCTCTTCAAATCAGCTGGTCCGATCAGTCACGACGAGCTCTACCTCGCGCAGACCGTCGCGCGCCAGGCGGCGCATGCATTGGATCACGCTCGGATGATGGAGGCGGAACAGAACGCGATGCGCGACCTGCAGACCGTTGCCATGCGCATCTCCCGACTCCAAGCGGTGACGGCCCTGCTCTCGCGGGCCGTGACCGCCGCCGAGGTGGCGCGCGTGATTGTTCACGAAGGGTTGCCAGCCGTGGATGCCGCGCAGGGCGCGCTGTTCCTCCCAAGCAGCGACGGGAGCCATCTGGATGCAGTCGAGACCGTGGGGATGCCCGCAGGGTTGACCCGCGATTTCGCGCAGGTCGCTCTGACGGACAGTGATCCGGTCGCGCTGGCGGCCCGGACGCAGACACCGGTCTGGATTGCTTCCCAGGAGGAGTATGCGGAGAAATTCTCGCGCGCGGCGCCACTGTCCGCGCTTGCATGCGTCCCGCTCAACTTGGACCAGCAGAGCTTGGGCGTTCTCAGCATGGGCTTCGCGCGTGAGAACCCGTTCGCGGGTGGCGCCAAGTCGATCATCCTCACCTTGGCGCGGCAATGCGCGCAAGCGCTGGACCGCGCGCGCCTCTACGAGACCGAGCGCAGCTTGAGACAGGCTGCGGAAGAGGCGAACCGAGCCAAGGACGAGTTCCTGAGCAGTGTTTCGCACGAGCTGCGCACACCGCTGAATTCAATTCTCGGCTGGATTTACATCATTTCTTCCAGAGGGGCGCAGGAGCCCAGCCTGATCACCCGAGGCCTGGAGGTCATTCAGCGCAGCGCGCTGACGCAGCAACGGTTGGTGGAAGATCTCCTCGACGTCTCGAGAATCATCACCGGAAAGCTCCGGATCGCCCTGCAGCCGGTGGACATGGAGCTTGCAGCTCGATCCGCGGTGGAGGCGGTGCAGCCTGCAGTCGCTGCCAAACAGATCTCACTCGAGACGAAGATCGAACCGGGTGCGACCGTCTTCGGCGATGCGGAACGGCTGCAGCAAGTGCTCTGGAACCTTCTCACCAATGCGATCAAGTTCACGCCGAACGGTGGGCGGGTGGAGCTCACGGTGGATTGCCCGCAAAGTGAGGCCGTGCGAATCCGCGTCCGAGACAGCGGGATCGGTTTCGACGAAGCCTTGAAGCCGTACATCTTCGACCGATTTCGCCAGGGGGACAGCTCTACCCGGCGGGCGTACGGGGGGGTGGGGCTGGGACTGTCGATCGTGCGTTATTTGGTCGAAGCGCACGGGGGGCAGGTGACTGCGCAGAGCGAAGGGCGCGGCAAAGGGGCGCTCTTCACCGTCACCTTGCCCTCACGCGCCGCAACTTCTGACAGCACGCACCAGGAGAAGGACGCCGCCGGCTCTGGAACGGGACGGGCTGAACGCCTTCGCGACGTCACCGTGTTGGTGGTGGACGACGAGCTGGATTCGCGAGAGGTGGCGAAGATGGTGCTGCGCGAACAGGGCGCGGACGTGTGGACGGCATCGTCTGCCGAAGAGGCGGTGGCCGCGCTGAAACAGACCGAGGCACCCAGTGCGCTTATCAGCGACATCGCCATGCCCGGGATGGACGGCTGTGAGCTGATGCGCCAGCTTCGGGCCATGGGTCCGCCCTTTACCGGCCTTCCGGCCATCGCCCTCACCGCGCTGGCCCGATCAGAAAGTGAGCAGAAGGTGCTCTCCGCAGGCTTTCAGATGTATCTGGCCAAACCGATCAATCCGCCGCTGCTCGTCGCCGCCGTAGAGCAGCTGTTGCAGCACGGAAGGTCAGCAACCGCGCACGGACTTCGGGACTGGAAGGCTTAGAGCCCTTCGCCGAGCACGGAGCGGATGGTGTCGCGCATGGAGTAGCGCGGCCGCCACCCGGCATCATCTCCCCAACGTTGACCGTCAACAGCGCAGAGAAACTGAATGTGGTCCAGCTCTGGCGGGGGGAAGCTGGCCAAGCGGTACTTGAAGAGCAGGCCCAACGCGCCGCGCGCCAGCATGTGCGGCAGTGGGATCGTCTCTCGGCCCAGCTCGCGGAACGTGGCGGAGAGAGGAACTTCGCCCGGGCCCACGACGTTGTAGACGCCTCTGATCTCCGGCCGGAGCGCTTCGACCAGCGCCCTCGCCACGTCCTCCACGTGAATCAGCTGCACCATGGGGTCAAACCCGGCGAGCGTCCAGGGCCGCTTGAGGCGCAGATAGTTCGACGGCGCGTTCTTGATGTTCGGCCCCACGATGTGGACCGGGCGCAAGATCACGGTCTCCACCTGTGGGTGCTTCCAGAAGAAGCCGTGCGCCAGCATGTCGACTTCGATCAGATCACGGACGCCGGAGAAACGGCTCGCGGCCATCAGGGGCGCGTCTTCGGTGAGGAAGTTCGAGTTGTCCGGCGAAGGACCGTAGACGTTGGCGCTGGAGAGCACCACGACCTTCTTCACGTTGTACTTCGCGCAGTACTCGAGCAGCCGCGTCGTTCCCACGACGTTGAAGGAATGGTGCTCCTCTTCGCTCATCCGGGGGTCGTGCATGATCCCCATGTGGATCACCGCGCGGATGTCGTTCTTGCGGAAGACGTCCTCTGCCTTCTTCTTCCGAAGGTCGAGTTGGTACATCTCAATGTCTTTCGGCTTCCCCGGAAACGGTCGGCGATCGATGCCGATGATCCGCTCTTTCTTGTGCAAGACCTTCGCGAGCGTCCGCCCCAAGTTGCCGCTGATCCCAGTCACCACCACCGCGGGCTTCATCGTTGCGGCGCTTATAGCATCACCAGAAGACGTTCTTGCGCTCGGCCAAGCCGCGGTTGAGCAACGATTGGATCGCGGTCTTGACGGTGCGGACTTTCTTGTCCAGCTCCGCATCTTCGTCGTCAGACCGGCCGGTGAAGGTCATCGGCTCGCCAAAGTAGATCCGGTACTTGGTCGGCAGCGGGAGGGGGAGCCCGGTCGGGGTGATGGGGAAGGCGGGGAATCCGAAGATCTTCGCCAGCGGCTTCAGATCCATAAGCGCTGGCGCCTGCTCCTCCGCGCCCACCACGCCAATCGGCACAACCGGCGTGTTGGTCTCCAGCGCCAGGCGCATGAACCCCAGACCAAACTCCTGGAGCTGGTAGCGCTGCGGCCACAGCTTGGAGATGCCGCGCATCCCTTCGGGGAAGACGAGAATCGCTTCGTCGGACTCAAGCAGGCGGCGGCAGTTTTCGGGTGTGCCGACAATCTGTCCCACGCGCGCCATGAACGTGGAGACGTACGGGAGCGAGGGAACCCACTTCTCCACCATGCTGCGAATGGCGCGCGGCGGATCCGCTTCCAGCAGCATGGAGATGCCGATCATCGCGCCGTCCATGGGCAGCTGGCCGGAGTGGTTGGAGACCAGGAGCACGCGCCCCTGGGGCATCTTGTCGATGCCGTAGGTCTCCACCCGGTGGTAATTCTTGAAGAGCCACACCAACGGCGCGACCGCTGACAGCGCGTAGTCAACGCTGAACCCAAACGGGTCCACGCCGTATTCGTTCGTGCTCCGGGTGACGGCGTCCAAACGCGCCTGGAGGTCGGTGCCGGCCATGCGCTCGGTCCATTGCCGTAGGTTGTCTTTGACGGCGTCGGAGAGTCTTTCGAGCATGGGCTACGGTTTACACCATCCGCACGCTGAGCCAGTGCGGCCCCGAGGTCCCGTGGTAGCGTCCGGGTTTCTAAAGAGGGCTTCTCACCGGGTGCACGCTCCGATTTCGCGGCTGGTTCTGCTGGTTTCCGCGCTCTGCGGCGCGACGGCCGCGTATGCCGTGGACGGCCCCAACCCCTACTTGGGACAGGCGAAGGTTTTTTATCAAGGTCTGGAATTTGAGAAGTGTCTGCAGCGGCTGAGCCCGGCGCACAAGTGGAACAACACCGCGGAAGAGGCGGTGGAAGTGGAGATCTACGCCGGCCTCTGCGCGTACAACCTGGCCGATGAGCGCAAGGCTTCAGAGCGCTTTACCGCGGCCTTGAAGCTGGATTCGAAAGCCGCGCTGCCGGCAATGACCAGCCCGAAAATCACGGCGTTTTTCCGCTCCGTCGCCATCAAGCTGGAGAAGAAGAGAGCCCCGCCGCCCAAACCGCTGCCGCCGCTCCCTCCGGAGCCTGAGCCCGTCACCACCAAGACCGCGCCTCCTCCTCCCACGGATGTTCCCCACGTAGAGCCCACGCCTCCGCCGGTGGGCCACAACCTGGATGAGCCAGACGATCCCGGTCGACTGACGCCGCGCGCGAATCTGGACGGGCCTGTTCGACAGCCCGTCACCCAGCTTCCCGCGCAGGCGAAACCGCGCGCGGCCGTCATCGCGCCGGCGGTGTTGGGTGGCGTCGCCGTGGTTTCCGCAGGGGTCGGCATCTACTTCGGGGTTCAAGCGCGGAACATGGAAACACGCGCCAACCGAGAGCGCTTCGAATCCACCGCCGCCGACTACGCCGCCGCCGCCCGCCGCAATTCCGTGGTCGCCAACGTGAGCTACGGGGTGGCCGCCACCTCCGCGGTGGCTGCGGTCATCTCGTAAGTCGTGCTCTCCGTGACGGAGAAGTAGCGGCCCGGCGCTACTCGAACATGTCGACCTTGAGCGGCACTTCAGTGCCCGCCTGGACGACGATGTTCACCTTCTTTTGTTTTCCGAGCTCGCGGTTGCGCAGCACCAGCGTCTGCTTGCCAGCGGGAAGCTCGACGGGCGCCATTGGCGTAATCCCCAGCGTCTTGCCTTTGTAGAAGACCTCCGCCCAAGGCATCACCCGAAGCGCGACCTTGCCCGGCTTTTGCAGTCCGGATCGACGAGGGCGCGGCGTGCGTTCCTGCGCGACCATCTCGCGAGCGCGCTTCGGTGGATCGACTCGTCGCGGCGGCGTCTCGTCGTCATCGCCCGGGCCGGGGGGAGCCGTCTGTGCGGCGGGAGACGGCTCGGCGGCACTGACAGCGGTTGCAGGAGCAGGCGTCTCTTTCGGCTGAGCCGGCGGAGGCGCCGCTTCACCCTCGCGTGTGGGGGTGATCGTCTGCGCCACCGCCGGAGCCTTGGGTGAACGCGAGGCGCCAATCATCCAGAAGACCAACCCCGCGCCCAGCACCGATACCAGCAACGCGGCAACGCAGACCCGCCAGTGTGCACGCGTCCAGCGGGCGAGCCGGTTGATCCGCGCCACGTGCGTGGAAGGAAGGTGCGGCTCCACCAGCGCCATCTGCGTGGGCGCTTCCGCGGCAGACGAAATGCGCAGCTCCGCGGTGGGTACGATGGGCCGGTTGCCAAAAATCGCCAGCGCCTGCGTGCTCCGCGTGGGAGGCTGCACCGGCGCATTCCCCGGAATCTCCTTCGCGACAGCAGGCCCGACCAGCTCCGTGAGGAAAGCGCCAATGTGCGCTTGGTTCAGCGTCTCGCCGGAGTCGTGGATGAAGTCTTCCAGCGCGGTGGCCATCTCCTCCGCGCTCGCAAAGCGCTGCGCGGGATCTTTCGCGAGCGCCTTCATGATCAAGTCGTTCATCGCCGCGGGCACCAGCGGGTTCTTCTCCCGCGCGTCCTTGGGCGACGAGTACATGATCGCGTGAATCAACCCGGGCTCTGATAACGCCGTGTAGGGCCGGCTGCCGGTGAGCAGCTCATAGAGCAACACGCCACACGCGTAGATGTCCGCGCGACAGTCGACCTGGCCGCCGCTGATTTGCTCCGGCGCCATGTACGCGTACTTACCCTTGAGCGTTCCAGTGCGGGTGGTGCTGGCCCCGACCTGCGCCTTGGCGATGCCGAAGTCCACCAGCTTCACCGCGCCGCCAAAGCTGACCAGCACGTTGTCCGGCGAGACGTCGCGGTGGACAATGTTCAACTTGCGGCTGTTCGCGTCGGTGAGGGAGTGCGCGTAGTGCAACGCCAACAGCGCCTGAGCACAGACGCGCGCGGCGAGAATCGGTGAGAAGACTTCTTTGCGGTTCGCCAGGTGTTGCTTGATCGCGCGCAGCGAAAGGCCGTGCACGTACTCCATGGCGATGAAGTAGCTCTCGTCCTGCTTCCCCAATTCGAAGATCTGCACCACGTTCGGGTGCGCGATCATCGCGGCGAGACGGGCCTCCAACAGGAACATCTCCACGAAGCCTTGGTCGCTGGCCAGGTGGCGAAGAATCCGTTTGATGACGACCGTCTTGGAGAAACCGGCGGGCCCCTCCTGCTTCGCAAGAAACACCTCTCCCATTCCGCCCGTCGCGAGCAGGCTGATGAGTCGGTACTTCCCAAGCTTCTCAGGGTGGTCCATCCGGTTCTGGCCGGCGATTCTAGGAGCCAGATCCCCAAAATCCCAAGCAGGACCGTGCGTTGACACCGCACTCGCCCGCCCGGATCCCTTTCCACGAACGGCGGTTCACACCGCCCCCACCCGCCGCGCCGCCTCCTCCAGGGTAACAACGTCAAAATCCTCACGAATCCACGCGAAGACCTCAGCCAGGCGCGCCAATTTGCCTTTCACGGGCAGCCCCAGATCGCGCTGCTGGCGGAGCAGCTCAGGCGGAAATCCGTCGTCCACGCCCAGCACGTCGATGCCGTGGAGCTCGAAGTTGAAGTGCTCCACCCCACGCGTCATCCGGTACAGGGTCTTGAGCAGTGGCCGCGGAAACGCGACCGCCACTGTCCCGATGAACGGCGTGTGCGTGCGAGGCTCGACAGTGATGGGCAGCTCCAGCGTCTGACCGCGCCCACGCCGGTAGGGGTGCGAGGGATCCGGAAAGTACGCCGAGGGTGGCGCGCTCAGCACCCGCGGTGAGTCCAGCACCGCGCGGGAGGGTCTCCCTAAGAGCGAGAGCAGGCCCATCACGCCCGCCTTCGCCAAGTAGTACGGCGTCGCAGGAAACGCGGACGAATCGTAGAGATACCCGGCCTGCTCAATCTCCGAATAAAGCGCGCCACTGAGCGTGTAGCCGGGCGCGCGAAACCCCACGGGCGCGCGACCTGTGGCGCGCGCGATCGCCGCTGCCCCCAGCCGAAGCTCGTCGCGAATCTCTGGCGCTGGGAGTCTGCTCAGCTCGTAGCGGTGGCGGTGTGAATGGTTTCCAATCTCCACTCCAGCATCGAAGGCGCGCCGAAGCGCGGCGGCGCTGGAGGGCTCGTCCAGGTCTTCGCCGATCGCGAAGAAGGTCGCGGGGACCCCCGCGAACAGCTCCAGGAAGCGCGGAATCGCCGTGGTGTAGACCAGCGTCCGCAGCCGCTCATCGAGCTGTATCTCCGGCAACCCGTGAATGCGGCAGTAATGCGGAAGTGAGTCGAGATCGACAGAGAGGCTGGCAATGCGCACGCGCAGCGTTTTACTCGCCGCGGACGCGAATCACATAGACCAGCTTCGCCACGTTCTTGAGCACGTTGGGTACGCGCTTGAAGAGGTGGATGGACGGCTGGCGCTTCTCGTGAAGCTGAATGGGGATCTCCAACACCGCCAAGCCATCCCGCCACGCGCGGACCACGAACTCGCTGGCGAAGACGTCCATGTCCACCACGCAGCTCTGAATCGTGGGGAGCAAGCGTTCGCGCCGGAAAGCCTTGAGCCCGTGGGTGTCCGTACCTTTGAAACCCAAAGAGACCTTCAGCAGCTTGTTGTGCACCCGCGTCGCGACCCGGCGCACGAGGGGACGGCGATCGCTGGCGCCCTTGGCTGCCTTGGAGCCAATCACCATGTCCGCACGCCCCGCCTGCAGCAGCGGAATGACGGAGTCGTAGAACGTGAGATCGCACAGGTCGATCTCGTCACACACGACCAGCTCGCCACGTGCCTCAAAGATGCCCCGCTTGAGCGCGCTGCCGTAGTTGGGGGTGTCGCTGTGGAACCACTTGATGCGCGGGTTGCGGTCGGACAGCGCCTGAAGAATCTGCGGCGTGGAGTCCCTGGAGCCGTTCTCCGCGAA
>JBQTKE010000142.1:0-19603 GCA_052386435.1 Myxococcaceae bacterium | reverse complement strand
AGAAGAACACATTCGCTTCGATCACCAACTTTTCCGGCAGCGGCACATTCTGGCAGGTGCGCGCTCCCTCTTTCCCCTGCACGCAGCTCAGTGGAAGCGGACACTCCGCCGCCAAGTTGCAGCTCTGACCGATGCCATCGCCCGGTGCCTCCGCCACGCACGAGAGCAAGGGAAGAACGCAGAGCAGACCGAGGGCGAGACGTGAAGCCATGGGCCGGATGATCTACCGGGATGCCTCGGTGGCGTAAAGACTCCGGTACCAACCCGCCGCGCCCAACAGCACCAACTTCGGGCGACTTTCCTCCAAGGCAACGCCCAACTCCAAACCGTGAAACTTGACCAGCAGTGCGCCGTCCCGCCGCTGAGGCTGGGCGCGAAGTCGAGCGAACAGCTCCGTCCCTTGCGCGGTGAGATGCAGCGCGTCCACTTCGGTGAGCCGCCGGGAAAGAGAGACATTGGCGGTGGCCTTCACGTCCGCGACGGAGAGCAGACCTTGGCTCCACTTGGGCAACACGTCCTTTTGCGCGAAGAAACCGACGATAGGCCGCGCGCTCTTCATCCCCAGCTCCACCTCGCCGCGAAAGCGCGGCGGCTTCGCGACGAACGCCCCTTCTTGGATCACCACGTGCCCCCAGAAGTCGTCCTCCTTCTCGTCGTCCACGCGCACGTGGGTCAGCCCCACATGCGTATTGTCGATCCGCCCGGTGAGGGGCCAAAGTTGCAGCGCCTGAATCCGGGTCGCCACGTCGACGTCGGCGGAGACTGGGACACCGGTGAAGCGCAGCTTGGCTCCCTGCGCTCGCACGCGCACGCCGCCTTGTCCTCCCGCCTTCATCACTTGGCCCGGACGAAAGTCAGGAAACGCCAGGCTCACCGCCACGTCCGCTTCGCCCTGTTCGAACGACAGGGGATCCGGAAGCGGCAGCGCGCTCAACCGGTTCACCCTTCCCGCGGGCAAATCCAGCGAGAGCGACTGAAACGCGACTTCATCCGCCAGCGCCACCTTGTCCATCCAGTAGCGAAGCGACAGTCGCGGAGCACTCGCCAATGCGTGCCGCACGGAGGTGCCAGGTCTAGGCGGTTCCTCTTCTGGCGCGAAGGGAACGCCTCGCCCCGGGCGCCGAATCTCGCTCCGCCGCACCGGCGGCCGTGTGCTCAGCCGCAGCGAGGTGAGCTCGGCCCTCGCGCTGAGCAGCCCGCGCGCATTCACCTCTGCCTCCACCTGGGAGACGCCTTCGATGCGGTATTCATCCAGTTGCAGCGCGAAGTCGGGCGTTCTCCAGCGCAACGCCGTGGGGCCACGCAACCGGCCGTCTTCGATCCAGGCGTCCAGGTGAAGCAGCCCAGCTGTCTGCGACGCGGAGAGCTCGGTGACCTGATCGAGGACCTCCAACGAGGTGGTCGCGTCCAGATGCAGATGTCCTTGCATTCGCCGCAGCGGGCCTCCCAGGGTCGAGTCGGTGAGCACGGTGTCGGGGATCAGCAGCTCCGCGCGACCCTTGAGCGTGGACAGCAGCACGTCCTCGCCCAATGACACCCCGCCGGACTGAAAAGCCACCGCGACAGGTCCCACGTCGAGTAACCGGCTGGGCAACACGCGCAGCCGGCCGTGCACCTCTGCCTCACCCACGAAATGCGCGACGTCGATCCAGATCGTGTGCACGCGCTGAACGTGGACCTTCTCCAGCTCCACCCAGAAGACGTCCGACGCGAGCGCCGGCGGGAGCTCGGGCCCTCCCAGGTAACGCTGCACGTTCGGTTCCATGTGCGGTCGCCAGTGCTCGCGCTTGGGCGACCACGGCTGCAGCGACGGCTGATCGCGGACCTTGACCGATGCGCCCTCCGCTTCCACCCAGTTCGTCTGAAAGCGGCGATTCAAGAGCTGGTGGAGCGCGACGGACGCTTCGACCCGATCAACCTCAATCTCCATGCGCAACGAGTGGTCGTCCACGCGCAGATGAAAGCCGCGGACGTTGAGATCTCCCGGCCACCAGGACCACGCAGCGGAGTAACCGAGCTTCGCGCTGGGCAGCGTCTTTTGGTTTATCGCCCAGGGAATGAGGCCGGTGAGCAGCGCGACGTTGATGCCCACGAGATAGAGGAGCCACAGCCCCCCGAGCACGAAGAGAGACTGCCGGACTCGAGGGGATTGGGACATCAAAGCGGGCCTGGGCTTACCCTGAATCCCCTTCAGAAGGCGGGCGTGGTCAGCAAAATGTCCGCATTCTTCCAAGCGGCCATGAACTGAGCCTCCACTTCGCGCGTGGGCTGACGAAGCCAAGGACGACCCTTCTGCATCCAGCGACTACCCGGCCGGAGCCGACGCCTGGATTCTTCTGGAAGAGCTGATCCGTGAGTCTGCGGCGTTCGCGCGCGTGGATGTTCACAGCCCATGCGACGTAACGTGATCAAGCTTCTCGACCTGAGCCAGGGCGGCCTTCAACAACTGCGCTTCAGACTCGGAGACGCGTTCGAGCAGCGACCGAGTGACATGGAGATTTTGTGCTGAGGACGGGCCCCTCGACGCTGTGGCTAGGACGGCGGACGCAGACGAAATCGCCGCGCTCCCGATTCTCAGAGAACAAGAGAAAGGTTTCTTGTCCTTTAGGGGAGCTGCACTCCTTCGGGGACGATCACGTAGACCGTGCCGCCGGGACCGCTGGCCACCCGTCCGTTCTCAGCGCGGCGCTTCGTCCTCAGCCACACCGTCTCGAACTGGCGCCGCTTGTAGACGCGCCGAACCGCGAGGTTGTCCTTGCCGGCCGGGTCATTGACGATGACATCCCCGTCGAGCGTGAAGCCCGTGACGACCATGATATGACCCGCCGTTCCGTAGCCCGCGCCATCCAGCTCCGACGCGAGAAACGATTGCGAGGTGATGAGCGGAATCCCGCGCGCGATGTAGCGCTCCAACTCGCTCAAGTCGCGCAGCCGGGTGATGTGCCCGCGCAGTCCAAACTGCGCCGCGTACGCCGTGTTGAACGGCCAGTTCCCCGCGCCTTTGTAGTCGTAATCAAACGTCTGTCGAGCCGCGTGCACCACTTGCCTGTCCGGCAGCTCCGGCTCCACCCACTTGAAATCCTCTTCGCGCGGGCCGCGGCCCCAGTACTCCAGCACCATCGTGGTCGATGTTGGGCTGCACCACGCTTCGCCGCCACCGGAGAGTTCCGGATGCACACCACGGTGAAGGCTCTGCGAGTGCCGGGGAACGACCAGCTCCACACCTCGTCCGACACTCGGCGCGCTGGCGGGAACATCGAACCGTTCCGGAAGCGCCGAAGCGACCACGCCCACGCGCGAAAGTTTGGGCTTGAGTGACGAGCCCACCGGTCGCAACAACGTGACCCTGACGCGGTACGACGTCACCGGCTTCGCGGCGACGAACGTGTCCGTGTTCACGCTGCCGTGCTCATCCTGTTGATCCGGAACCGTCGTGCGCTTGAGCGTCGCATCGTCTGCGCTCCACCGCGCCATCACATACCACCGCGACGTCTGGTTTACCCTCAGCTCCACCTGAAGCCATGCGCCAGGAGGCGTCTGCGCGTTCCACGAGACAATCAGCTCCGTCGCCGCGGACGTAGGCACCGTGTACTCGGGTGTCGACCACTGCGCCGACTCGTAGCGAACGCCCTCGTGCTCAAGCGAAACACCTGTCGGCCGACTGAGAACAAAGCCCGGCTCCCACGCATGAAAATCGATGTCACCCGACGACACAGCGAGCAGCAGGGCGAGCAGGGCGGTCACGTCTTCTAAAACCTAAAGACCACACCAACGTTGAGATCCAAGTTAAAGCCGCCGCCGTTGCTCGACTGCGTGAGTCCCAAGATCGCTTGCGCAATGTTTGAGGATGTATCAACCAACACGCCCACGTGTTTTGAGAACATCCACTGCAGACCCAGAATCGCGTAGACGTTGGGAAGCGGACCGGAGTCTGAAAAGAAGCCGAACTGTCCAAACGCCAGCTGCACGCCCAGGCCCACGCCCCAATACGGCTGCAGCTCTTTGTCTTGGCGATACAGATGCCGAACGCCGATCACCGTGGGAATCACGTTGAGCCGCCCCGACTCGCCGTCATCCGACGCGCGAACAAAAGTCACACCAATCTGGAGAAACGCGACCCAGGACTTCGCCAGCTCGTAACCGAGATCAATATCGCCGCCCAAGCCGAGCGATCTCAAGCTCGCGAGAAAGGTGTTACCGAACTTAAGCGAGAGCCACACGCCCACGGGCTCATCCGCGGGCTTCGCCGCCTCCACCGCGCCCGCCAACTTGCCTGCCGCAGGCGCCGGAACCTCCGCGCCCAGCGCCGCCAAAATCTTGCCGGCGACGTCGCGCGCTGCCGCGGGCAGTTGCTCCTCGCTCGCCGCATCCGCCGAAGGCTTCGCCAAGCTCGCCGCCTTCACCGAATCGAACAGACTCGTGGACAGCACGTACTTCGCGCCGAACTTGTCCAGTCGGCCGCTCACCACGTAGCGCGCACCCACCGCACCAGAGAGCTCCGCCAGACAGGCGCTGTCCGTACAATTGCCATCCGTGCTGAGCAGCTGCTTCTGCCGCTCCAATCCCAGCGCCGTGCTCACATCCTGCGAAGTGATGAGCCGAACCTGCGGTGACTCCGCGAGCGCGCTGGCGATCACCGCGCTCACCGAAGGAGCGGAGTCCAGCGCCGCCTTGTTCGCTTCCAGCCCCAGCACCGCCACCAATGGAGCTGGCGTCGAGCGCTCTTGCTTGGGCGCAGCAGTCCCCGCGTCGGGCGAACCAGGAGCGGCCAGCGCGGAAGAACCGAATAACAGAGCGAGGACGGCGGCCAACGCCAGAGGGCGATGAAGCATAGACACGTGCGTTACTTGAGCGCGGGTGTGGACGTCAAAGGCTTCAGGTAGAAACAAGGCGCCATGCCCTACTTTCAGTCCCCGCCGCAGCTCCAGAACAAATTTCACCACGACCCACTGCGGAGCGCGCCACCACCCTGAGGCTGAAGAGCGACCCATCCGTGATGGAGCTGGGAGTGAGACGTTTCGCGTTGAGCCTGGGCAGAACGCTGGAGCTGCCGCTGCTCGTGGATCACCCGCAGTGGGCAAAGACCGCGTGCGTACGCCGCCGCCCAACGCTTCGCCCAGAACGGAGTCGACCTCTTTACCGACGCACAACTTGAAGATGCCAAAGCCCTCTTCACGTGAACGCCATGACCGCACGCCTCGACCCCAAGCGTCTCACCTTATGAACTTCACCTTCGACGACCTCACCTTCCCCGCGGCCGACGGCTTCACCCTCGCTGGAACTGCGTACAGGCCTGAAGCGCCGCGAGCCGTGGTGCTGATCGCCTCGGCCACAGCGGTGCGTCGCCGCTTCTACGATCGTTACTGCCGCCACTTGGCCGAGCACGGCCTCGCCGCCTTCTGCTTCGACTACCGAGGTGTCGGCCACTCCAGACCCAAATCCCTGCGAGGCTTCCGAGCGCAGATGCAGGACTGGGGAGAGCAAGATCTCACCGGAGCGCTCACCCACGTGCAGAAGCTGTGGCCAGGTCTCCCCATCGGGCTCGTCGGTCACAGCGCGGGAGGCCAACTCGTGGGCCTCGCCGCAAACGCCACCAAGCTCAGCGCCATGCTCTTCATCGCCTCACAGAGTGGAGACTGGAGACAGTGGCCTTTGAAGTGGAAACCCCGAATGCTCGCGCTCTGGTACGTCGCGATTCCTGGAATCAGCACCCTCTGGGGCTACCTCCCGGGAGCGCTGGGAACCCAAGCCGACCTCCCGAAAGGAGTCGCGCACCAGTGGGCGCAGTGGGGCCGAAGAAAGAACTACCTCATGGGAGGCAAGGACGCAGACCGAGCCCAGAAGTACGCGGAGCTGAAGATCCCGCTGCGAGCGTATTCCTTCGAAGACGATTGGTACGCCCCTCACGCCGCAGTGGACGCGTTGCTCGGTTTCTACTCATCCGCAACCAAAGAGCACCGTCACCTTGTCCCGGGACAAAACGGAGCTCCGCCCATCGGGCACTTCGGCTTCTTCCGAAGCGAGCGAAAAGACCTGTGGGAGGAGACGCGCGAATGGCTGCAGCAAAAACTTTCCTCGTCGTGAACTTGAAGCAAACGGACGACACCCGAAAGGCATTCGCTGGGAAAGTTCGTTGATCGTCTCACGTCGGATAATGTGGCAGCGCTATGACTCGCAAGAAGGTCGAAGCGCAGGCCTGGTTACGCCAGGCGGTGGATGATCGAGAGTTCGCTCTGTTCGCACTTGGCGACGCTCGATACTCCCACGTTTGCCTTCTGTGTCAGCAGGCGGCGGAGAAGGCCGTCAAGTCCCTCTATTTGGCCCGCGGGCTCACCTTCCCGCTTTCTCATCTCATTTCAGAGATGTGCCGGGCGCTGAAGATCAATGGCAAGCTTAAACTCGCGGCGGCGGTGCTCGATCAATATTACGTCACCGCGCGGTACCCGATCGGCGGTAGCTCGCTGGCCCCGTTTGAGCTGTTTCAGAGACAACAGGCCACCGAGGCTCTGGAGTACTCGTTGCTCTTCATCAAGGCCGCGCAGCGAAGCTCTGCGGCAAAGCGGAAACGGAGATGAACCCCACGGTCACCCACCGCGATCATGCTCGGTATTCACGATCTGAGCTCATTCGAAAGCTCAAATCGAAGCTCAAGCACAGATGCGTGAACGCCTATCTCTTCGGGTCCTACGCGCGCGGCGAAGCAAATGCGGACAGTGACGTCGATCTGATCGTCGTTGCAGCTTCGGAGAGGAGCTTCGTGGATCGGATCCGCGACTTCGTCGACGTGGTTGATGAATTTGCGCCGGCGGACATCATTATTTTCACACCGCAGGAGTTCTCAAGGCTTCGCAAGAGGCCAAGTCCCCTTCTCCGCCGCGCACGCACGGAGTGGATCGAGCTCTTCAAAGTGAATCGGTGAAGTTTTATTTCCCTTGTCCCAAAGAAGGCAGCAGCTGTGCCCGTGCCGCCGCGAGCCGGCACTCCGCTTGAACGCTCTGCGCCTCGGCGCGCCCCTGCTGCAGCCGCAGGTTGGCCATCCCCAGCGTCTGCGTGAGCTGCGGATGCGAAGAGCCCAGCCCCGCCTCTTCCACCTCGAGCGAGTGCTGCCACGCGCCCGTTCCCGTATGTCTCTCTCAACAGCCGGCTCCGAGCACCGGACAGCCCTGCGCCGACTCTTGCAGCGTTTCAATGGATTTCTCAGGGGCAGAAAGAACAGCTCGGCGTTACTCGTTTCGGCCTATGCGCGCTTTCGTAACCGGTGGCTCCGGTTTTCTCGGTCGTCATCTCCTCCCCTATTTGAAAGAGCGAGGTGTCGCGGTTCGCGCCCTCGCGCGGTCTGAGTCTTCCGCGGCGCTCGTCCGGAAACTCGGAGCCGAGCCGGTGATCGGCGATCTCCACGATCAGGCAGCGATGCAGGCTGGAATGTCCGATTGCGACGTGGTGATCCACGCCGCGGCCTCCACCGCGGAATGGGGGCCCTATGCCGAGTTCTATGCCGCCAACGTCGAAGGGACGCAGAGCGTCCTCGTTGCAGCGAAGGCGGCGGGCGTTCAGCGCATCGTGCACGTCAGCACCGAGGCGGTCCTCTTGGATGGCTCACCGCTCGTTCAAGTGGATGAGACCCGCCCTCTCCCGGCCAGACCGCTCGGGGCTTATCCCGCAACCAAGGCCATGGCGGAACGGGCTGCGCTTGAAGCTCAGGCCATCGTGGTTCGCCCGCGCTTCATCTGGGGGCGCGGTGATACAACGCTTCTCCCCAAGCTGGTCGATATGGCGAAGACAGGCCGTTTCGCATGGATCGGTGGCGGGACCGCCCTCACCTCTACATGTAACGTGGACAATGTCTGTGAGGGAATCTTCCTCGCTGCGCAGAAGGGTCGACCCGGCGCGATCTACTTCCTCTCTGACGGCGCCGCGGTTCGGAGTCGAGACTTCCTAACGGCGCTCTTGAGAACGCAGGGGGCGAGTCCGAAGGAACGGAGCATCCCTTTTGTCATCGCCTTATTCGCGGCACGGATCATCGAAGGCGTCTGGCGCCTCTTCCGTTTCAAAGCCCCGCCACCGCTACAGCGAACGAGCGTGCTGCTCATCGGCCAAGAGGTCACGGTGAATGACGCGCGCGCGCGTGTTGAGCTGGGGTACCGCGCGCACAAAAGTCGCGAAGAGGGGTTGAGGGAGCTGAGCACGTAATCATCGGCAGAAGAGGTAGCCCCAAGCAACGGCGTCACCGTCCTTTGCAGCGGGAGGCTCAACGCGCCTACCGCCAAATCCTAGAGTGCGAGCGACATGGCTCTTCCCAGGGCGTGACGTGGAAAGAGGCCAGGGACCAGCTTCAGGTCTCTTGTCCCAACGAGAGCAGCAGCTGCGCCCGTGCGGCGGCGAGCCGGTACTCCGCCTGAACGCTCTGCGCCGCGGCGCTCGTCACCGTGACCTGCGCATCTCCCAGCTCGATCACGTTCCCCACGCCCGTCTGATAGCGCCCTTCAGAAAGCCGAAGCCGCTCGCGAGCCGCCTGCACCGCGAGCTGCGCTTGAGAGATGTCCAGCCGCACCTGCTGCCGCAACAGATCCACCTGCGCCCGCAGATTCGCCAAATTCGCGGAGGCCTCGCGCACCTGCGCGTTGGTCTCCAGCCCTGCAAACAGATTCCAGCTCAGCGTCGCGCCCGCGTTCATGTTCCAAGTCAGCGCGGTGAGCGCGCGACCGTTGTCCGTCACCCCCGCCGAGACGCCAATCGCGGGAAAGTAGTTTCCACGCACCGAAGAGATCGTCAGCTCCTGCGCGCGAACCGCTAAGATCCAGGGTCAGGACATTCGACAACGCCTGCGCGTATACGCCCGGGCAACAGAAGAGAGTTCCCAGAAGCGCGCGTCTCATTCGAACCTCAGAGCTTGAATTGGGTCCAACCGCGACGCCTTGTGCGCCGGGTAGAGCCCGAAGCCCACACCCACCAGAGCGCTGAACCCCACCGCCACCCCAATCACGTCAGCGCGAACCAGAATCGGCCAGCCGTTGCTGCTAGCCAGCCAACGCCCAACCCCCAACCCCAACAACACGCCGACAATCCCGCCCGCCAACGACAACACCAGCGCCTCCACCAAAAACTGCGCGAGGATGTTGCGCGGCTTCGCTCCCACCGCCATGCGTACGCCAATCTCGCGCGTCCGCTCGGTCACCGACACCAGCATGATGTTCATGATCCCAATCCCACCACCCAAGAGCGACACCGCGGCGATCGCTGCGAGCAGCGACGTCAACGTGCTCGTCCCCTGCTGCTGGGCGTTGGCGATCTCCGTCATGTTGCGGATGTTGAAGTCATCTTCGGCTTCCGAGCGGAGACGATGCCGGTCGCGCAGCAGCGCGGAGATCTGTTCCTGCGCCTTCACCGTCTCGCCCGGCTGCGCGCCCACGAACAGCGTCCCCGTCACGTACTTCTGCAACCCGCCCTGAATCTTCGCCTGAAAGGTCGTCTGCGGAATGAACACCGCGTCGTCGTAGTCCTGGCCCATGGGCGATTGCCCTTTGCGCGCGAGCACCCCAATCACCTCGAAGGGAATGTTCTTCACCCGCACCACCTGACCCACCGGATCCGTGTTCGCGCCAAAGAGCTTCTCGACCACCGTCGCGCCAAGCACGACGACCTTCCTGCCGCCTTCGACATCCGACGCGCCAAAGCGCCGGCCCAACGTGACCTCCCAGTTGCGAATGTCGAAGTACTCCGGGTTGGTGCCTTGAATCGTGGTGGTCCAGTTCTGATCCTCGCTGATCACCGAACCGGTGCTGCGCAGCGCCGCGGAGACGTAGCGCACCGTGGGGACCTCCTGCTGGATCGCCCGCATGTCATCCCAAGTCAGGGTCGAGGCGGATCCAAACCCTCCGCGCGAGCCGCCGGTATTGCTGCTGCCCGGCATGATGATCAACAGGTCCGTGCCCATGGAGGCGAAGGCCTCTTCAACTCTCGCTTTCGCTCCCTCGCCAATCGCCACCATGGCGATGACCGCGCCCACGCCAATGATGATGCCCAGGGTGGTGAGAAACGACCGCATCTTGTTTCGCATCAGCGCGCGCGTCGCCACGCGGAGCGTTTGAGTGATGATCACGACGCGACCTCCTCAATTGGATCCGGCACCAGGTCTGGTCGCGCCTGCTGCGGCGTCTGCCGCTTGTCCGTGATCAACCGACCGTCGCGCATCACCAACACCCGCGTTGCGTACGCCGCAATGTCTGGCTCATGCGTCACCAAGAGCAGCGTGATGCCCACTTGGTTTAACTCTTGAAACAGCTTCATCACCTCCACGCTGGTGCGCGAATCGAGATTTCCCGTGGGCTCGTCCGCGAGAATGATCTTCGGATCAGAAACCAACGCTCGAGCGATCGCCACGCGTTGCTGCTGACCACCCGACATCTGATTGGGGTGGTGGTCCATCCGGTCCCCCAACCCCACCCGATGCAGCGCCTTCGCCGAGCGCTCGTGCCGCTCTCGGGTCGACACCCCCGCGTAAACCAGCGGCAGCTCCACATTCTCCAGCGCACTGGTGCGCGACAGCAAATTGAAACTCTGAAACACGAACCCCAACGTCTGGTTGCGCAGCTCCGCCAACTCGTCCTTGCTCGCCTCCGAGATGTCGCGGCCAGAGAGCAAGTACTCACCGCGGGTGGGCCGGTCCAGACAGCCGAGGATGTTCATCAGCGTGGACTTGCCCGAGCCAGAGCTGCCCATGAACGCCACGAATTCGCCCGCGTGCACTTCCAACGAGACGCCGCGCAGCGCGGGAACCTCTACATCGCCCATGCGGTACGTCTTGGTGACGTCGCTGACGCGGATGAGCGGCGCCTCCGCCATGGTCAGAACACCCTCCGCGGTCCGCCTGGTCCACCCGAAGGTCCGCCCATCCCCGGCATACCGGTGCGGCGGGCCGCGGGCGCTTCGCCGGTGCTGGCGTCGGTGATCACCGGATCTCCTTCTTGGAGGTCGCCCGACACCACCTCGGTGAGCGTTCCATCCGACGTCCCTGTCTGAATCGCCACCGACGTGGGCTTCTCATTGCGCAGCACCCAGACAGTCCGCTTGTCCGGCGTGTCCACGTCGCCCCCAGTGGAGTGCCCCGCGCCCGAACGACCGCGACGCGCGGGCCCCGCGCTGCGATCCACAGTCGGAGTGCGCGGCGCCGGCGCGCCCAGCATGGCCGGTGAAGGCTTGAAGCGGAGCGCCGCGTTGGGCACGCGCAGCACGTCGTCTTTGTTCGCGTAGACGAAGGTCACGTTCGCCGTCATACCCGGCTTGAGCTTCAGCTCTTCGTTCTCCACGTTGATGATCGCGTTGTAGGTGACCACGCTCTGCACGGTGGTCGCCGCATTGCGGATTTGGCGGAGCGTGCCGGTGAAGCGCTCGCTGGGGTACGCGTCGACGGTGAAGAACGCGTTCATGCCGTCTTTCAGTTTGCCAATGTCCGCTTCGGCGACGCTGGTGTCGACCTGCATCTTGCGCAGATCCTCCGCGAGGATGAACAACGTCGGCGCTTGCAGCGACGCGGCGACGGTCTGACCCAGCTCCACGCTGCGCGAGATGACCACGCCGTTGATCGGCGAATAGATGGTCGTGTACTGCAGGTTCACCTCCGCCTGGTTCAAGCTCGCCCGCGCCTGCTGAAGCTGTGCGGCCGCCGCAGCGACCGCGGCGTTGGCACCGTCCGCGTTGGCGCTCGCCGTGTCGTACTCCGCTTGAGCGATCAGCTTCTGCTCGAACAGACTCTTGCTGCGCTCCGCCTGACGAACCGCATCCGCCGCTTGAATCTTGGCGCGGCTCAGGTTCGCCGCCGCCACCGCGTGGTTCGCGCGCGCCTGCTCCTTCTCCGCTTCGAAGAGCTGCGAATCAATCCGAGCCAGCACCTCCCCCTTCTTCACCACCGAGTTGAAGTCCGCGTGCAGCTCCGAGACGCGCCCGGACACCTGACTTCCCACCTGCACCGTGACCAACGCGGAGAGCGTTCCCGTCGCCGTGACTTTCGCGACCACTCGGCCGCGGTCCGCTTTCGCAGTCGTGTAGCGAACCGGCGCCACCGTCTCGCGGCGGAAGATCATCGCGCCCGCGACAGCGACGGCCAACGCCACGCCCAGGGCCATCCAGCGCGTCTTCGCAACGGAACGTTTCTTCGCTTCCATAATTCTCCTCGCGGGCCCCCGCAAAGCGTCTTATCTGAGACCCCGGCCTCCAAGTGATTGGAAGCCGGGGTTTTCAGTATCAGCGACAGGTTCAGTGCCCCCGTGGCTCGGTAGAGCTTCTTGCCGGGCTCGCCTTCGGGGGTGAGCACGAACGGTCGTAGGCAGCGGGCGAGCGCTTCCCGGCCGCGTACCGGGTCGGTGCTCACCAGCTTCATCAGGTTCCAGAGCTGCTGGCGGATGACCTCGTCGCTGGGGAGTGGCTGCTCGGGCTTCTGCTGGCTCGCGGCGGCGGCAACCTGGCCCTTCAACGTGGCGTGGCGGGCCTCCTCGGCCTTGAGCTTGACCGCCAGTGACTCGGTCCAGCCGCCCTTGGCGATACCCTCGGTGAGATTTCGCACCCGGCGGTCGGCGTCGCGTTCCTGACGCTCAAGTGCTGCGAGCTTGCCATCGGTGGTCTTGACCTGTAGCTGTACAAGGCGCTTGCGAACGGTGGCCGTGAACTTCTCGATACGCTCCGGGGTGGTGAGCAGGTCCTGGATGGCGCCCAGCAGGCCGGTGACGACCTTCTTCTCGGAGATGGAGGCGCCGTTCCGGCAGACCGCGTCGCCACGGGAGTTGTTCGTCGTGCAACCGAGCTGGGCATAGCGGATTTCGTTTTTCGTCTTCTGGCCGGTGACGCCTATCGAGTTCCCACAGATGCCGCAACGGAGCAGACCTGAAAACACATGGCAGTGCTTGCCGGCACCGTGAGGCCGACCCTTGCCGTTCTTGGGGCCTCGACGAGCACGCCCCTGCACCGCGTCCCAAAGCTCGCGGTCGATGATGACCAGCTCGGGGACCTCGCGAACCACATGCTCATGCGCAGGGCGGGCCACGCGGCGCCGGTTCTGACCAGAACGTCGGACCCACTTGTACTGGTTCCAGACCCAGTGGCCGGTGTACCGCTCGTTGTGGAGAATCTTTCCGACGGTGCTGTGGGGCCAGCCGTGGCCGTTCTTCTTGGCTCCGTGACCGCCATCGTAGGGAGCCGGCAAACCCTCCTGGTTCAGCTTGGCGGCGATAGCCTTCGTGCTCTGGCCGTCGGCGTAGAGCCTGAAGATGCGACGCACCACCTCGGCCTCATCGACGTTGATGATGGGTCGGGCACGGGGGCGCTCGGGGTCTTGTGGATTCTCTTCGGGCACCGTCGAGTACCCGTACACGCGGCCACCAGTCCAGAAGCCAGCCAGGGCACGGCCCTCAAGGCCCCGGTGGGTCTGCTTGCGAACGTTGTCCAAGAAGGCATCGTTGACGAGCGCCATCGCCCCGAAGGTCAACCGGGCGCCGGCACCATCGGAAGCCATGCCGGTGTTGGCGTCGATGACCCTCACGTCCGCCGACAGCAGCTCGCCAAAGACGATGTTCCAGGTGTCGCCGAGGTCGCGGCTGAGGCGGGAGAGGTCGTCTACCAGCACAGCCTTGAAGGGGGCGCCGCCCCGGCGACGGGCATCCCTCAACAGCCGCTGCATGTCATCGCGGTTTAGGGTGGCACCGGATTCAGCAGCGTCCTTGTAGATGTCGGTGACGGTGTAGCCCTTCTCGGTGGCGTAGCGCTCGCAGCGTCGCACCTGATCATCAATGGACCGAGCATCTTGGCGGTCGGTGCTGTAGCGGGCGTAGATGACGACGGGCGTGTGGGTCTTGTCGGTGGTCATAGAGGCCTCAGGCTGCATCCTTGGAATCGTTGTCGATAGCTGGGTCGAGCTTTCCTTCAATGAACAGCTCGGCCGTCATGTTGGCCAGCTCTTCGATGAGCCGGCCGATTTCGGCTTCGGCGTCGTCTGGCGGGCTCGTACCCGAGGTACAGGTGGGTTCGAGACTGTGGCCGCCTCGGTCGCTGGTGGGGCCACTGGGCATGTCGTCGTCGTGCATGGTTCATCCCGGACTGCGGAAGAACCCCTACATGCGACGATGAACAGATTCGCCAAGGTGATTCGGTTGGTGAGTTGCAGCTACTCTACAGGAGTTTCAGAAAAGACTCAAAGGCCACTCAGCTATAAGATTTGTCGTGTATTTATAACGCGCTGCTCATCGATGCGACCAGGGCATTCGCCTTGTAGCCGGGGTCAGGGTGGAACCACTTCGAGCGCAACGCCGTGCCGTGGTAGCCGGTGACCGCTTCGTACCGCCAAACGGCCTCAAGGTCCGTGAACTCCTCCCCAACGTAGAACCAGTCGGATGGGAACTCGCCGAAGACAGCCAGCCGGCCACCGATACGCTGGCTTACGGAGGGGCGGCTGCGGTTCATCTTCGCCCGTGAGGCAGCGGGGATGAGAGGCGATCGGTCGGGGTTCCAGGTCTTCAAGCAAGTGACATCGACGACCTTGCCATTGAGGCTCACCCAAGCGTGGGGCATGAATACAAGGCCGGTGTTCGCGAGGCCCACTACGTAGCGCAGGCCACCGTTGCGCGTGACCAGCTCCATGGAGTTCTCGTAGCAACGACCGAGCGGGAAGCGTTCGCCACGATGGCCCTGGAAAACCTCCTGGAGGTAGGCACGCTCTTCCTCAGTCAGAGGCTGGCTCGGGTAGATCTACCGCGCTGCGCCAGATAGTCGTGGGGGCCGCCATAGCCGAGCGGGGACAACGAGCGCTGGCGCTCCTCAGCAGCGATCTCCCGGATATTGACCAAGCAGGGATGCTCGGTGGTGGTGTCGGTCTCAGCCACAGGTGGGCTGCTCCCGCTGGACTTCGAGGGGTCCACGGCGTGCCCGCTGTTCTCATCGCCGTTGTCGTCGTTGCTGCCGCTTCGGTTGTTGTTGTGAATCACTGTGTACTCCTTGGTTGTGCTGCGTGCTGCATGGACCCCAAGTGTCTCGGCCCCAGACGATCTGGAGTCGAGTGCCGGCCGAGGTCCGGGCCGGCGAAAAGGTGACGACCCCTACGTTGTGCTTCTGGGGGTGGTCGGCTCGGCGTCGTTCATGGGTCAATCCTTGACTGCTGGAGACCCCTCGACACCGGCACATGAAGCATGCCGACCGTGGATAGATACGTTCAAGCTGCGAACGTGGATCAGACTCTACGTGAACCAGGCACCAGGTGTCAAGCCGGCCCGTTTCAATTAAGTTATGCGTGTATTTATATCCGACACCATCGTAGGGAGTCCCGATGAAGACCACCGCCAAGCCCCGCAGGGGCCGCCCCCGCATCAAAGACCCCGTGAAGACCTACGCGGGCTTGCCGTACTGCATCACCACGTTCCGTTTGAAGAAGCGCACCATCGCCGAGGCCGATGTCATCGAGGACGCCCTTGCGCTGGGCTCCCGGACCAACGCGCTCCAGTACGCGATCGAACAGGTCTTCAAGGACCTTCACAAGCTCACCAGGTCGATGACCAGGGCGGAAATCGACCGGGATATGCGGCGGCGGCTGAAGAAGCTGGGTTGAAGAACTCGTCGGCGGCCGATCGGGCAGGCTCAGTCGTTGACGGCGTCGAGCCGAGTTTCCCCATGGCCTCTACCGGGCCAACCTCTCTCACGCTCTTCCAGTAGCCCCAAAACCAGGATAGATGGGCTGCGTATGCTCAGAACCGCCATCACCACTTTCTTGATCGCGTTGGTCGTACCACTGGTGCTCCGCGGGATGAGCGCCGGCCGGGACGCCTCCCTCGAAGCGTCGAGCGAGGTCATCACACTTGCCTACGGTGCTCGGATGAAGCGAGTCGCCTGGGTTCTGGGGTTCGTCCCTTTCATTTTCGTCGCGATCTTCATCGTCAAATACGACCCCACCGTTCCGCTTTGGCTTCCGGGGTTAGTAATTGGTGGCCTTGCATTGGGAGTCATCGCGCTCGGGCTAGAAGTTGCTCGGAGAGAGATCCGTCTCGACAGTAAAGGCGTCGCCGTGCGCTCGCCGTTCCGACGAAGTGTTCGCCAATTTTCTTGGACGAACCTGGAGAAAGTTTCGTTTGTTCAGCAGCAACAGGGGTTGCGACTGCATTTCGGTGTTCGTCAACGCGTTGAGATCTCCCGATATCTTTCTGGCCTATCGGGTCTCGTCTCTTCCTTTTCGAAGAACGCTCCGCCATCGGTAGCGACGCAAGAGGCGATCGCCAACCTGAGGAACTGGGCGGAAGCGCCTACCTTTGCTCCGAATAGCGCCAGTAGAACCTGATCCAGTCCAGCCAGGACGCGCTCACGATCACGACGCTGCGAGTGATGCTTCCAATTCCTCGTAACGTGGATGCCGATCCGAAAGCGCTTTGGCACGTCTCAACGCCTGGCGTGCTTCATCCTTTCGTCCAAGACGGAGAAGAGCGCGAGCAAGCCCAACTGGATAGTCAGGATCCGTTGCGTCAAGACGGGCACCATCTTCAAACCATTTCAGTGCCGTCGAGGGATCGCGTTCAACTAAGAGCGTTCCCAAATTGAACCGTACCTCAGCCAGGTCGGGGTATTGATCGGCGAGGCTTTCGTAAAGTCGCTGAGCTTCGGCTTCTTGTTTGAGCGCTCGAAGAACATTGCCCAGTCCGAGTGCAGCCTGAACATGTCGAGGATCAAGTTCCCGCGCACGCTCAAATGCACGTCTCGCATCAGCCAGCCGCGTCTCAGGCTCCAGTCGATGTGAGATGCACTGAAACAGAGTTTCGCCAACCCAACTGTGGCCTTCCGCCTGATCTGGGTATCGACCTGCGTGCATCTCAGCGATCTTGAGACTCGGTCGCCCATACCCGGCTCCCAGCAGATTGGGGATGAAAGCAATCAGCGCTGGATCGGCTGGGTAGCGCGTTGCAACCCCTTCAAAAAGATTCACAGCCGTTTGGGCATCGCCCATTTCAAACGCGGCTTGAACTGCACGCACTGAACAGTCGCGAACGAACCGTGCCTCATCCTCACCGGTCAGCTGGGTAGCGGGTGTGAATCCGCCGTGCGGATTCCACCACAGTAGTTCAGTTGTACTTCGACCA
This sequence comes from Myxococcaceae bacterium, assembly GCA_052386435.1. Lineage (GTDB taxonomy): Bacteria > Myxococcota > Myxococcia > Myxococcales > Myxococcaceae > JBQTKE01. The sequence goes on along the minus strand of JBQTKE010000142.1, from coordinate 2,501 downwards.
AAGAACGCCTGCTTCGGCATCCACCTGTGTACCAGGTCGGCAGCGCGTCCCTCGTGATAGGAGTGGTAATGCACCCAGCTCTGCTGGAGTGGCCCCGAGCATTCTGGGCACCTGACTCCCTTTGCCCCTTTTGCTGTCTTCTCGCACAGCACAGCTGATGTTTTTTCGAACTCGGCGAATGAATGGAAGTCGCACGCCGTATTGGTGGCGAATCCGGCGGCCTGGGGGCCGCACTTTTCACAGACACCTTGACCGACGATGATGTCCAGCGAGCGAGCGCCGTACGTGGCTATGTGCTTCTGGCGCATTTCGACGAACGATGCAGGTAGGGCGATGAGCGGATCGATCATGGATTCCCCCAGAGATGGGGTACCTCAGCTCGCCACCAGCTTCAACCCCCGTATTTTGTCGGCTCCACTGGGTCTTCGGGGTGGGAAGAGCTTGATCGGCACCTTCACCATCGGCGGCACTTGGGTGCAGTCATGGTGGAGCCTGGTGATCCGCGTGCTGGTGTGGCCCAGCACGGCGGCCACCTCCTCCTCCGAGACGCCTCGAACCTTTGGCCTGACCAGGCCATCTTCGTCGTGAACGAGGGTTCGTTTGCGACGCTGCTCCCCCGCAGCACCACCGTGCCCAAGGGGGTTAGGCTGACGACCAGTGCGCCCACGGCCGGGTCGAGCACCTGAAGTCGGACGGCAATCTTTGGAGTACCGAGAGGTGCTCCACATGACGAAGAACCAACGCCCCATGACCACGGTGCCGGCGAAACCGCCGGTGCCACTGAAGCCACCCACCTCACCGCAGGGCCCGAAGCCCTTGAAGCCGCCCGTGCCCCCGGTTCCGCCAAAGCCACCGAAGCTGCCGGGCGCCCGGTAGCGATCACCAGCAGCGGCGGCGCCGTCCAACGTCCTGGCTCGTCCTGGGAGTTTGCATTCCCGGCACTGCCGCACGCTCTCTGGTGGCCGTGGGGGGCGGGGCTCTTCTTCTCTCTATTTCTGAAGAAACAAAGTAGCCAGGACACCAGGACGGAACGACGTTTCTCCTCTGGAAATGGCCGACCTGGGAGGCTCCGGCAGCCCGGACGGCTGCCAGGACACCCCAGACGAACCCCTCACTTCGGCGTTCGCGGCAGCCCCTGGTAGACATAGGCACGGTCGCCGGCCGTCAGCCGCGTCTTCACCAACTTCGGGTGGCGCATCCGAAACTCCTTGCCGAGGGTCTGCTTGGCCACCTGGGCATTGAAGCCGTTCTGAGCCGCGAAGTGCCGGTAGGCGTCGTAGACGGCATCAACAGCGACGCCGTCAGCCTGGTAGTCCCAGCGCTCGTCCAGAAGCCCTGCCACCCGACTGCGCCGGGCGTCGGTGATGAGCACGTCGATGCCGACCGCCACAACCTCCTCGAAGAATGCCTCCGTCGAAGACCGACCGGCAGCGGCCAGCTCGGCGCGGGCGGCGTTCTCGAACGGTCGGGTGGCCAGGTCGAGGTCAACGACGTGGTTCCGCAGGGCGTCGGCAAAGGCGGCCATCTCAACCAGGGTCTCAGGCCGGAACTCGCGGTTGGGCAAGAACAGCCCCTTGAGCATGACCTTGTGCTGCGCCGACGGAGGCGTCGAACAGCAGAAGACCGTGTACCGGCGGTCGTACTCACCCTCGACACGAACCGGGGTCGGCATGTTCGAGGTGAACCACCAAGACATGCGGTTCCCGAGCCGGAACTGGGGCGTGTTCTTGCCGTTGGCCACCACCTCCGGGTCGGTGATGAACTTCTTCAGCTTGCTCTCGCTGGACCGGATGTTGTCGCGGTTCACGACCTCGTCGGCGAGCACCAGGAGCTTGGTGACGTAGTGGAGGTTGAAGGTGCCATCGAGGTCGTCTTGCGTGATGGAGGCGGTGTTCTCGATGCCGATGATGTGCGCAAGAATGACGCCGAGCGTCGATTTGCCGGTGCCCTGAACGCCCTGGAAGACAGGCGCCGTCATGCTGCGGGCGCCGGGGTGTTGAACTTTGGCTGCCATCCAGTTGAAGAGCCACTCGAAGCCCCGTGGGTCGTGTTCGGTGACGACCTCCATGATGGTACGGATGCGGCCCCAGTCGCCCGGCTTGGGCGTGATGGCCGACGGCACGTAGTTGTTCAGGTGCTTGCGGCCCTGGCGCTCGAAGGTAGACGGCTCACCGGGCGCACAGTCGATGCCGTGGGCGACCTGATGCAGGTCATGCTCCAAGATGCTCGCGACGTGGCGAGGATTGAGACCCAGGGAGCGCAGGTGTTTGGTCGCGGCCTTCTCGGCGATGGGGTGCTCAACCTCCCAGCACCCATCAGCCCGGCGGTAGACGTAGTGCTCCATGGGAATGACGTAGGAAATCTGGTCAGTGGGCGCCCAGAGGTTGGGGTCATCCTTGTCAGGTGCGGGCTGTGCAAGTCGAGCGCCGACCTCCTCGGTTCCGTACTGGCGAGCGTTCTGCACCTTCAGGAGCAACTCCGCGTCAGACCACGGTGGCGTA
>JBQTKE010000141.1:0-5406 GCA_052386435.1 Myxococcaceae bacterium | reverse complement strand
ACCGTGAATGAACAAACACCGGCTCCACAGGGTCCGCTTCCTTCTCGAGAAACCGCTTCAGCTCTTCAGGGTCGGTCACGGGGACTTTGCGCCTGAGCGCGTCGAACGACGAGCGGTCCGCGATGGTGAGCAGCCAGGACAGCGGAGTAGGGCCGCGGTAGGTGCGTTGGTAGCGGTGCGCTCGCAGAAACGTCTCTTGAAGCAAGTCCATTGCGAGCGGCTCCTCACCGACAAGACGAAGGCAGCGGCGGAACACGGCCTCTCCATACTGGCGGTACCACTGGGTCAGATCCGGTTCAGCCACGCTGTTCACCCTGGAGGGACCGGATCAGGCGCAAAGACCGGACATAAAACCAATGTCCGGTTGGTCGTCGAAGTCAGGTCACTCTAGACTGGCGGAAATGGCGAAGGGTACCTCTGCACGGCTGATCGCGACAGTGACGGGTCTGCTCGCGACATCGTGCGGGCCGGGTGTCCCGTCCGCGGGGACTCTTGGGGAGCCGCTGGCGCGCCTGCGCGCCCAGGTCGTGACCGTGGGCAATCTGGTGCCCCCGGATCGCGGCGTCCACGCGTCGCTGCTCTGGGCCGCCCTCTCACAGCAGGCTGAGTCCTGCCTGGCCAGCGCCACCACCGCGACCGAGGCGCGCGCGTGCACGGGCGACGAGGTTCGACCAAGACTCACCTCCCATTGGGTGCCCGTGGAGCCCGCCTTCCCCTCGGCCTTCGAGCTTCCGCTGCACCAGCTTCCCGCACCTGAGGTGCTCACCGGAAACGAGCGCGCGCGCCTGGGCTACGGGCTGCTCGTGGTCCACCACGATCGCAATGAGAACCATGCGCTCGATCTGATTCCGCCAGATGTCACAGACGGGCCGGATCTCGTGCTTGGGACCTCCCTGCGCGCTGGCTCCTCAAACGTGGGCGACTACGTCGCGTTCCGGGAAGGCGCGGTCCCCGCGGCCTGGGGACTGTTCCGCCTGCTCGCCAACTGCCCCGAGCCGCCGCTGGGCTTTTTCGTCATCCGGATTGCCAAGGAGTCGGCTGGCCTCACTTGCACCCTGGCTTCCGCGGAAGAGTCTTTGACCGTCGAGCTCTCGGATGATCCGCTCGTGCGCGCCCATGCGTGTCAGCATGCCGCGCATCCAGAGATCCGAAGGCCGCTCGCAGCACCCCCCGCCGTCGCTCAAGCCCGATGCTTTGGACGCGGCTCCTTGGAGCTGGTGCGAGATCCGAGCGCCACCTGTCGACGGATCGAGCGGTACGAGCTCACGGGACCGGGTTGGGATTTGAGCTCGAATCCGCCGGCCTGGTGGCCCTGCGTGGACACGCCAGTAACCCTGGCTCTGCGCGACTCCGCGTCCGCACTGTCCAACGGACCAGATGAGCTGTTCGAGCTCGACTACGTTCAGGGCACGGAGTCATACCAGGTGAAGAACTTGCGGCTGGTCATCTTCCGGCCTGAAGGAGACGTCATTCTCCGTTCTCCGGATCCGTTGTTGATTCAAGGTATGTCGCCACTCCGAGTGGGAGCATCGAGGCCCGATTTCGCTCCCGGCGACACGATGTATGTGAGCGAAGCATCCGAAGATCAATTCACACCGTCCAGCGTTGGGCCGCATCAGGTCCGGTTGGAGCTGGTCGCCAGCGACGGGCGCGCCGTGCCGCTCAGCGCGCCGTTGAGCTGGACCCCGTAGCGCGCCCTCCGGGCAACCGCGGCGCCGGCGGTGAAAAAGGCTGTGCGTGAATGTCCGGTGCCGGCACCCAAGACGGTCTCTCTTCTTGCAAACCGCGCGATCGGGCGTGGTTTCCAGTTCCACAAGGAGAGAAAAATGAAAATGAGATCATTGGTTGTTTTGGCCATGGCGTGGGCTGCGGCGATCACCGGTTGCGGAGGGGGTAGTCGGACCTCGGCCCCGGGTGACGAGCAGCTGGGCTCAGAGAACAAGTCCCTCGGCGAAGAGCCTCACGCGCCCGCGGCGGACCCCAACTCGAGCTCCAACGCGACGTGCCCAGACCCAAACAGCTCCCAGGTCCATTTTTTGAGCACGGACTTCAAAGAGTGTGCGGCCATGTTTTTCCAGTGCGAACCCAACCAGACAACCTTCAACGACGAGTGCGGTTGCGGCTGCATCGACCCCTGACCCCTAACAACCAAGGAGCTGACAATGAAAACAAATGCAATCGACCGACCCGCCGTCCCGCGCACCTCCAGCGGCGAGCCCACCACCACCGGCATCGTCCAACCCGAGCTGGAGCAGCAGATCCAGGCGCGGATCGACGAAATTCAGAAGGTCCTCCTCGCAGGTTTCCTGTCGCCTACGCTCGCGCGATCACTGGAGCAAGAGAAGTCGCGTTTGCAGAACATCCTCCTGACCGCCGCGACCGCCGCGCCGGTGACCGCGATCGTCTCTCCCGATCTGGAGCGCGACATTCGATCCCGAATTGCCGAGATCACCCGGTTTCTGCTCACCGGCTTCCTGAACCCCGCCGGTGAAAAGGCGCTCTTGGAGGAGAAGCGCCAGCTCGAAAATCTCCTGCTGACCGCGACTGCGCAGCCGGCCGCCGTGGTGGATCGCGGAGAGTTCTAGCTTCGCAGCGGTAGCGCGTTCTTCCCGATCGCGAGGCAAAGCTGCAGTGTCTGCTGACCGACCCTCGAGAAAATGCGCTATCGCGCACCTCCTGAGGATTTGCGGCGGGTGGCGACTTCTCCTTTCAGCTGCGCAGCGGTCTATCCGCAGAGGCTGCCTCCTGCTGAGCAATTTCCGCCCCCGTCGCAAGCTCCTGCACCAACTCGCCCTCCGCGCGTTGAGACTGCGCCAGAGCGCCAAGCTTCCGCGCGAGAGCCGACAGCTCGACCGACTTTAACTGGGCCTGACCACTCCGCATTCCGAGCAACGCCACGCGCGCCCGGTCGAGCAGAGCCACCTCCGACTTCAACTTCGCGACAATCCTTTCTCGGCGAACGCCCATCTCCTCCAACCGACCCACCTCTTCGCGAAGCGACGCCGCGGTGAGCTCCAATTGCCGCCGAGCGACCGGGTCCCGGGTCTTTGCCGCGCAAGCCTCCAGATCTCCAATCTGCTCCTTGAGCTCCCGAAACGCGCTCTCTTCCAGCTGAGTCTCAACAGAGGTCCACTCCGAAGCCAGCTCCACCGACTGCCGAGTAAGCTGAGACAACGTGCGAGCCAACTCTTCCCGCGCTGGCTCGCGTGGAAGCAGCGCCAGCGACTGACCACACTGCCGATAGAGCGTAACCATCCGAAGCATGAGCGTGCGCAGCTCTCCCTCCAGCCGAGGAATCACCTCTTCACACCGCGCCTCAACCGGATCCGGCCGAAGCGCCAAGTGAGCCCCAATCGATCCCAACGCGACAAAGAGCGAGAGGGCCGCGCCTACCGCGGACCACGTCAAAACCAGTGGCGTCTCAAAATCCCCCAGCCGTTGACCCAGCGTCCGCGCCACCACCAACCCCGCCACCGCGAACCCGCCACTCCCCAAAGCCGAGAGCAGGTAGCTCGCAAGACCCGGCCGATGTGCCGCGACCTGACCCTCCTCGCCCTTGTCGCAAAGCCGCGCGCGAACCATCACCGCGCCCGCCGCAGCCCCCGCGAGAGCGACCGTCCACAGAGGCGCAAGATCCAGCGCGAAGGGAAGGGCCGGAGCAGCCAGAGCCAGACCCATCAGCAGCGGCCGATCCCACTTATCGCCCGCGACACAGGCGAGCGCCGCGGCGACCGTGCCCAAATACGAGAGAGGAAACGAGAGCCCCAGCTGCCCACAGACCGCGTGGACCAACCCCGCCCCCGTGCCCAGCACCAGCGCGCGCGTGACATTCCTCTCGAATACCTCCCGGTGATGAAGCTGGAGCACAGCCTGAGCAGTGGTGGTCATGACATTCCCTCAGTACGTGCTGCCAATCTTCCCGAAGCCTTTGCGCGAGCTCGACTTGGCCGCTTTCACCTGGACATTGATCGCCTCCGGCGAAGCCGCCGCGTCCATGCCTGCGGAGATCTCGTCCTGCTCCTTGAAGTCATCCGCGAGCGCGGCAGAGCCCGCCAACGCCTTGGCTTCCTGCAACAGCGGAGCGTTCCGCCGCATGTACCGCGCGGCGCCAGCCCGATCCCCGCTGCTCAACGCTTGGGCCGCGCGCTGAATGTTCTCCGCCTTCTGTGCCCGCGTAGCGAACACCGTCGCGTCCTTGTCGCGTTTGGCGAGCATCTCGTCGCGCACTTCTGTCACCCGCGCCGACAACGTCGCCCCCACCGAGACCTGCTGATCCTTCGTCAGATCCAGGTACGCCAGCCGCAGCCCCGTGACATCAAACGCCGAGCCCTTCCCGGGAGCCGTCACGCGGAGCCGCGCCACCACGCGCTCCAGCTGCCCCGCCGAGAAATCCGCCACCGGCACACGCACCGTGCGGCCACTCACCGTCGACCGGTAGCCCAGCACCTCTCCCAGCTCGACCCCGCTCGGCAGCTCGAACGACAGCTCCACGTTCTTTGCCACCTGGGTTCCCGCCCGCTGCAGATCGCGAGAGAACAGATTCGCGAGCGCACCCGCGTCGCGTAGGAACCCATAGGAGCCCGCGCCGTACTCCGCGATCCCCTGCATCAAGTCCTCACTGAAATCCTCACCCACGCCCACCGCGCTCACCGCGATGCCCAAGTCCTTAATCCCGCGCGCCAACTGAGTGAGGGCGCTCGCGTCCGTCAGCCCCTCCGTCGGCTGCCCATCGCTGATCAGAATCACCCGGTTGACCTTGAAGTCTGACCGCGTCCGTTCAATCTGCGCGCGCGCCTCCGTCAGCCCGGCGCCAATGTTTGTCCCCCCATCATCAAAGATGGCACTGACGAACGAGGTCATGTTCTCGCGGTTCGCCGCCGTCGCGTAAAGCGAGGGCAGCACCTTCACGTCAGACCCGTAATGAACGATCGCCAGCCGGTCGGAGTCGCGCAGCTGCTCGATCAACCGTCGCGCCGCGTTTTTCGCCTGGTCGAGCTTGTACCCAATCATCGATCCCGAACGGTCGATGACCACCGCAAGATTCACCGGACTGCGCGCAGCTCCCGGAACCTCGGCACCCGTCAGATCCACCGTGACGAACAGCTCGCTGTTCCCTGGCATCACGTACGGATGCGAGAGCCGACCCACCATCTTGATCGTGTCCCCGGCGGTGGTCGTGGGAGCGATCGGACCCGCGTTGAAGGGAAGAGGGACACCGGGCTTCGGTGCGGTGACCAGCACCGCGACCAAGGCAAGGGCGCCGGCGGCGACAAAATACGCAACAGTCCGATTCATGAGGGCTCCAGAGGGTGATGCCCTTTCCCGTACGAGAGCGAAATTGGATCTACGGAACTTTGCCTACATCTCTCCGTCTGTCGCGCGTGTGCCCGCGGCTCAGAAGTACGT
>JBQTKE010000140.1:0-2604 GCA_052386435.1 Myxococcaceae bacterium | reverse complement strand
TTGCTGACACGCAGCGAACAGCCGCCGCTTGGGCGCACTCAACCCGTGCAGCAACGAAAGCTCGTAGGTGAAGTTGTAGAGATCTGCAGTCGCCTCATTTCTCTGGGCCTCGTGCCTAGCCAGCGTTTCCTCGAGAGATGCGCTCCCCGACCAACCGGTCTCCATCGCGCCAGCAATCCCTTCGGCGTCCCGGAAGGCGTCGCTGATGCCCTGGGCGAGAATGGGATCCTTACAGTGAGCGGCGTCACCGACGAGCGCCCAACCCTCACCTCCAGCAGAACGGTAAAAGAACGGTAGATCGGCCGTGCCCTTGAAGGGGGCCTCTCGCCGCCCGGGGAGGATTCGCTCCGCCAGCAGCGGTGAGCGCCGAATGGACTCGAAGTAGTGACGTTCGATGTCCTCCCGGAACGACGGAAACTCAGCGACCGGACAAATGACCGTCACCACCGCAAGACCGTCGTTGGTGGGGACGGCGACCAGCATCCGGTTCTCTCGGGGGACGAGGACGGTCCCTTCCAGCCCGGCGTCGCTGAAATACGAGTAATACGTGCAGGTGGTCTTGGGACGCGTGTTGTACAGCGCCGCGCCGACCTCGCGAGCAACCAGCGAATGTTTCCCGTCCGCGCCAACGGTCAACCGCGCGCGCTCCACGACGGCAGCGCCCGCGCGGGTTCGTCCCCGCACACCACTGACCGCGGTGCCGTCCCAGACCAGCCCCTCAGCACGAAATCCTTCGCGAAGCTCACAGCCTGCCTTCACTGCGGCCTGGACCAGGAGATGGTCGAGCACGGTCCGCCGCGGCGCGAACGCCTCCACGTTGCCGTCCACGGGCAGATGCTGAGCGGAATAGCGGAGCTCGTCGAGATCGGTGTAGCTCCTGGAGATGGCTGGGCATCCCGAAGCGCGAATTTGCTCGGCCAACTCGAGGCTCCACCTACGGAGGCGGGCGATCCCCGATTCGTGGATCATGTGCGTGGAGAGCGTGTCGCTGGGGAACGTTCCCCGCTCCAAGAGCAGCACGCGGAAGCCGCGTCTCGCGAGGAGAAGCCCGGTGGACGCCCCGGCACAGCGGGCACCGATGATGATGACGTCGTACACGCCGGGTGCCCCCTACGTGGCAGTCAAGACTTGCCTCGGGAGATCCACCACGAAGGTGGAGCCCTCGTCGACCTGACTCTCCAGCGAGATGCTCCCGCCCATGGCCTCGATGATCCGGTTGGTGATCCACAACCCCAGCCCGAAGCCGCCGTAGTTCCGCTCCGAGACCGCGCGTTCGAATCGCCCGAAGATGCGGGCCCGGTCTTTCGCGCTGATCCCGATGCCTTGATCGCGCACCTCGATCTGCACGCGATCGTCGCGCTCCAGGATCACGCACTCCACCGGCTTGCCGCGCCCGTACTTGAGCGCGTTGGAGAGCAGGTTGGTGAGGAGCTGATCTGCCCGGATGCGGTCCCAGGTCACTTCAAGCGAGGGAGGGCACTGCAGCACGAACTTGCTTCCCGACCGGGCGAAGTCCTGGTCGATTCGAGCTGCCACCTCCGCCACCAGGGGCGCGAGATCGAACGCCTCGAACTCGAAGCTGAGGCGACCGGCGGAGATCTTCGACACGTCGAGCAGGGTATCGACGAGCTTATTCTGGCGATCGACTTGGCGTTTGATCGCCCTCATGCTGCTGAGGAGCCGCGTGTCTTCCGGCGTCTCGCACATCCCTTCGTACGTTCGAATCAGCCCCTGGGCCTGCAGCTTGAGCGAGCTGAGCGGCGTCTTGAGCTCGTGCGCGGCAATGGAGAGAAAGTCCTCTCGGGCCCGCGCCGCGTCCTGCGCGTCGCGGTAGAGCCGTGCGTTGTCGATCGCCAGCGCGGCGCGTCTGCCGAGCTCCTCCGCGCAGCCCAGGTTCGAGACGTCGTAGTTCCAGCGGGAGGACGCAAAGGTCACGGAGCCGATGAACCGTCCCCGTGCCACCATGGGGATGACCATGAACGAGCAGATCCCCAGGCCCTGGAGTGAGCTGATCTCCGGCGTGTGGTCCGCTCGCGCCTTCAGCTCAGCCTCGGAGACGTTTTGATACATCTCTGACTTTCTGGAGGCATCTTGCGCGGGGTCTCGCTCGAAGGTCCGCGGCATCCGGGCGGAGACGTCGGCTCGCGCGGGGTCGGATGCAGTGACCACCAGCCGCCGCATGGTCGTGTCGCTCTCGGCCACATCGACGAAGCACCAATCCGCATACGCTGGCACCGACAGCTTCGCGACCTGCTCGAGCGTGCTCTGGTAATCGAGGGAGCTGGCGAGGACGGCGCCTGCCTCCGCGATGAACCGTTGCGACTGCTCCGCGTACTTCCGATCTCGGATGTCGACGGAGAAGAAGACGGCCGTGCCTCCAGACACCGTGCCGCCCAACAGAACCGGCACGAGCGAGCCGTCGCGGCGAACGTAGGCGGCCTCCATCGGCGCGAGGGCCCCTTCCGGACCCAGGGTGTCGAGCGCCTCTTGCAATGTCGGGACGAACTGCGGCGCCACCAGGTCTCTCCAGTGCAGTCGCTCCAGCTCTTCTCGGGTGCGATCGAGCAGGGAAAGGAGCGCCTTGTTCGCGTCAACCAATTGCTT
>JBQTKE010000139.1:0-5038 GCA_052386435.1 Myxococcaceae bacterium | reverse complement strand
CAGAAAGCTCCGCACGGACGACTGGTGACGAAGGACCAGCGTTTCAAACGCGCTTCGATCGTCACTCACCAGTACGCGAGCGATCAGCTCTGCGTCGGCAGGTCCCATGATTATCGGGCGCTCGGCGTCTTCGGCTTCTCCAGCCTCCAGACCACCAGGTAGCCCAGACCAATCACCGCCGGAATCGCGCCGATCGCGGTGTTTCGGAGGTCGCGGTCCAAGCCCGCCAGGGTCAGCGCGATGCCCACGCCGGTCGTGAGGAGGACGATGCCTCGGCGCAGGTCGGACTTGGGTTCGGCCGAGACCAGAAGCTCCGGCGGGATGGGAACGCCCTTCTCCACGCAGACTCGGATATTCTCCGCACGCAGCTGCTCCTGACGGTGCGCGCGGTGAAGAACCAGGGCGACAATGCCCAGGACCATTGCAAACAAGCCGAGAGGGACGAGAAGGGACACCAAGTTGAGGCTGTCGGGGTCTTCCTTCTGATACTTCAGCCTGAGCACGTCGTATACCTGCTCCTGACTCAGCTTCTCCACCACCGCAGGCGAGAGCTCCTGCTCCACGTCCTCGTGGTCCTCCATTTCTCGTATCACGTCCGCCAGCTTTGTTTTCACGACGTGGGATGGCTCAGGCGGCGGTTCCCCGGCGAAGACCGGGCTGAGTGCTGCGATACATCCCACCAGAACGACAAGCTTTTTCACGATGCACCTTCCAGAATTGCGCTGCGTTTACCCTGCAGACGGCACCAAACGCATTTCTGGATGCGGGGCGATGTCACCCCCCGCTGCTATACGGCTTTTTGCTCGTTTCACGTCGAAGCGGGCGCAAACAACCGTCCCGGAACGGGTCGGTTCTCGAAAGGTGCAGACCATGGCAGGTGGAGTGAACAAGGCGATTCTGATCGGTAACCTCGGCGCGGACCCGGAAGTACGATTCACCCCGGGAGGCCAGGCAGTGGCCAACTTCCGCATCGCGACAAGTGAAAGCTGGCAGGACAAGAGCGGGCAGAAGCAAGAGCGGACCGAATGGCACCGCATCGTCGTCTGGGGAAAGTTGGCAGAGCTCTGCGGCGAGTACTTGAAGAAGGGCCGCCAGTGCTACGTGGAAGGCCGCCTTCAGACGCGCGAGTGGACGGACAAAGAGGGCAAGAAAAACTATACGACCGAAGTCGTCGCCAACGGCGTGACCTTCCTCGGCGGCCGCGACGGCGCGGGCGCCAGCGGTGGCAATGGAATGGGTCGCTCGCGTGGCTCCGATGACTTCGCTGCTCCACCTCCCGGAGTGGACGAAGGAGCCGGTAGTGCTCCGCCGGCAGGTGAGGACGACATTCCGTTCTAAGCGGTAGTGGGGCTGAGGGCTGCGCTCGTTGTCGGGAGCGCAGCTCATCCAAGGCTGCGCTGACCTTGGGGCTCGCCAGCTCAGGACGAGCGTCATCAACAGTTTGAGCACCTGCGCCTCTTTCCTTCTCTTCACGCCACTCGTGCGTGAGGCGCATCTACCGACTCCAGCGTCATCGGCAATCCGGCCGCGGGATGCAGCGTGACCAGGTATTCGGGCGCCAGGGCGTAGCCGAGCACCATGCGCGGCCGGAACCGCTGGGCGAGCGTCGCCAGAATCAGCACGGCCTCCATCAACGCGAACTGGTTTCCGATGCACTGCCTTGGCCCCGCGGAAAAAGGCAGGTACGCGAAGCGCGGGCGGCGCTTCTCCTCCTCAGCGTCCAGCCAACGTTCGGGTCGGAAGGAATTCGGCTCGGGCCAGTAGGCGGGGTGGCGATGGAGGACGAGCGGCGTGATGACTGTCACCCCGCGCCTGTGCAAGCGGTGACCGGAGACGACGTCATCCTCCGTTGCTCGGCGGAACATGATGTACGCGGGTGGATAGAGTCTCAGGGACTCGTCGATGACGGCGCGCGTGTAGCGCAGCCGAGACAAGTCTTCCACGGTAGGCAAGCGTCCTGTGAGCACGGTCTCCAACTCTTGCCGAAGCGTTGTCTCTGCTTCGGGGTGTTGATGCAGCAGTGCCCAGCTCCAGGAAAGCGCGAGAGAGGTGGTCTCGTGGCCCGCGAGCAACATGGTCACCACTTCATCGCGGAGCTGAGCGTCGGTCATGCCTTCGCCGGTCTCCTCGTCCCGCGCGGCGATCAGCATTGAGATGAGATCGTTCTCTCCCGGTTGGGCGCGCTTCTTCGCGATGATCTCCTGCACTTTGTCAAAGACGGTGCGTCGCGCGGTGCGGAACGTCCGGTCGTAGCGAGTGGGTAGAACGGGCGGGATGAGGCGCATGTTGTTGTAGCGCTCCACCAGCTGCGTGTTGAGCACATCCCAGGAGTGGCCAATCGTCGCGGCCTCGGTCTCCAACCCGCTGCCGAAGAGGGCCGCCCCGACGATGCGCAAGGTGAGGCCAGACATCTCCTGTACCATGGAGACCCGAGGCGATGGACCCTTCGCGCCCCAGCCATCTCGGAGCTCTTTCGCCGCGTCCACCATTTGCGAGGCCATCGCCGCCAACCGTTCGCGGTGGAAGGCGGGCTGCGAGATGCGCCGTTGTCTGAGCCAGAAGCGGCCGTCGCTGGTGAGCAACCCATTGCCAACGATGCGACGGATCATCCCGTAAGACGCGTGGTCTTTCGTGTAGTTGGCCGCGTTGTCAAGCAGCACCCGCTTCACGCCCTCGGCGCTGGTGAGCAAGTAGCTGTCGTCGAAGACGTAGCGGTAACGCGCCACTTCTCCGAACTCCTCGCGGATCTCTGTCCACCGCTTCAGCGGGTCGATCTCCAACCCGCGAAGCATCTGCCACAGAGACACGCCCGGCGGTCCTGCCGCTTCCCTGGCGTTCTGAAACTCTTCGGGGCTCGCGTTCGGCATCGCGGCGCGAATCTACCGCGCCACGCGCCCCAGGCGACGGGGATCGATTTGTTCCGTTACGGGAACTGCAACGTAGCGCTCACCGAGCTGGGCGCGATGCCCACTGCGAGGTTGGTCGAAGGAGTGGGCTTGAAGCTGAGGCTCTCCAGCACCAGCAGGACACCGCCCGCCACGGTCAACGCGCCACCGACGGAGAACGCAACAATCGCCTGGGTCCGCGCCCGGACGTAGTGGGTCCAGTGCGCAGCGGGCGTGAGCGCCTCGTCGCGCGAGGGGCGCTGCCCGTCTTGGTAGTACTTCTCGTACTGCCTGAGCTGAGATGACGACTCCCGCAGCAACAGTCCTCCGGACAGGCCTCCACCGATCAGACCCCCGGCGACCAGCGCAATGCCGGCGGGCGTCTTCCAGGTCCGGATGGCAGGTGGACCGCTCTCGGCGATCTCCAGTGGCGACGAGTCGCTCGCTGCCACGGTTGGCGCCGTCGGCGTGAGCGAGACGCCCAAGCTCACGCTGGGGTTCACCTCCACGTTCCCGGTTCGCTTGCCGGTCACCACGAACTCCGTGAGCTGCGGCAATCCATCAACCGTTCGCCCGCCGCGAGCCACCTTCAGGCTGCCTTCGCGCAACTTTCCGCCACTGGCGGTGCTCAACAACGTGGCGGTCAACCAGCCGGGTCCAGCGTCCGACTCGTCGAAACGCACGACGGTCACTTCATCGACACCCAGCAATGCACCGAGGGTGATCGCCGCGCCGGTGACGTCCGCGTCCAGTCGCGTCGACAGGCAGGGCAGGCGGGTGGGGTGAATGGCGCTCTCGAAGGCGAAGTCCACGGGCAGGGTGATCTCGCGCGTGAGCGCGACGGGGTGAGGCAGCGAACGGTCTTGCCCCTTCGCCAGCGCGATCTCATAGCGGCCGGGGATGAGCTCACCGCTGTACGGTGTGCTGCCGACCTTGCGCCCTTCGACGAAGACCTCAATCCCGGACGGGATAGAGGTGACGTTCAGGCGCACCCGCCTCGTCCCGGCGACCTCTTTGCGGATCTTTTCGAAGCGCGTGCGGGTGGTGGGCGAGTAGTAGTCCTCGTCCATCACAAACGTCGGCTCCAGCCGAAGGACGCGTCGGAAGGCGTCGTCCGCTTGCTTCTCGCGCTTGGTGTTTCGGTAGACCAGCGCGGCGAGCAGCTCGCCGCTGGCGTTGAGGTGCCAGCGCTCAGCGCCTACCGGCAGGCGACCAATCTCCACCAACGATGAGGCGATGGCGTCTTCTGCTTTGTCGTAATGGCCCTGGTAGTACTGCTGACGCGCTGTCTCCAGCCGACGCTGCAGATCTTCAACGGACGAAGTCGCGTCTGGCGCCAAGAGACTCCGCGCGGCGTCGTCGTCCATTAACCCCGCGCCCAGCCGGCGTTTGAGCTCATCCGCGAAGGCGCGGCGATGCGTTTGAAAGTCGATCGCTCGGCAGTCTCCGCTGCCCACGGTGTACATCCGCGGCCCCGCCTGCGCGCCGGAAACCACCGCCAGCAACACCAGCCCCGCGCACTTTGAGAGCTCTCTGTCCAGAATCACGCGCGTGGTCATGCCACCCCCTCCATCCCCTGTGCAAGTTGCCGAGACCACCCCAAGCAAGCGCACGGCGACATAACGGAATGGGCTGACATTTTCGGGGAGATTCAGAGGTGATCAGAGGGCGATCGAGACCCTCTGATCGTCGGGCTCAGAGCTTCTGGGTATCGATCACGAAGCGGTAGCGGACCTCGCTCTTGAGCATGCGCTCATAGGCTTCGTTGATCTGCTTCGGCTCAATCACTTCCACGTCCGCGCCCAGCTCTTGGCGACTGCAGAAGTCGAGCATCTCCTGCGTCTCGGTGATACCGCCAATGAGCGACCCGGCAATGGTCTTTCGCCCTCTTTCGCCCAAAGATGAGCCCGAACACCGGCAGGGGAATGGGCTCCGGCGACGCACCGACCATCACCAGCGTTCCCTCCCGCTTGAGCAGTCCCAGATAGGTGGCCAGGTCGTGCTTTGCAGAGACCGTGTCGAGGATGAAGTCGAAACGACCCGCCGCCTTCTGCACCGCGCTCTGCTCCGAGGTCAGCAGGAACTCGTGCGCGGCCAACCGCTTCGCGTCCTCCTTCTTCTTCGACGAGCCACTGAGCATGGTCACTTCCGCG
>JBQTKE010000138.1:0-1562 GCA_052386435.1 Myxococcaceae bacterium | reverse complement strand
CACCTGCGTGCCGTTCGTCGCGTCAACTCGTGATTGCGGCTTCATCCACTCCAAAGCAAACTAGGCGTCACGGTGGCCGGCCCACTTGATCTCGCAGTGATGAAATTGGCCGCCATCGCCCGACGTGGCTTGCGCAGGGATTTTTGGGACCTCTACGTTGTCGTGAAGAGCGGTATCGCTCTCCCCGATATTGGGCTCGCGTATGTGTGCCGCTTCGGCGTTGCTGAATCCGACCTTTACCACGTGCTCCGAGCACTAACGTACTTCGAAGATGCCGAGCGCGACTCCGCATTGCCGACTGGCATGACGGCTCAACTTTGGGCTGAGCTGAAGCGGTTTTTCCTCGTCGAGGCGCCGAAGCTCGTTTCCCTCAAAACCGTGTGAGGCTCAATCCCGGTCTAGAAGTCCTGTCCCACGCGCGGGTGACGACTGCTTGCTCGAACGAGACCGCCCACGCGCGGGCTTGATCGAGCGAGACGCCTTTGACGTTCTGGGTTCCTTCGCGGCGCTCGGCCGGAGCGCTTTCTTCAGCGATCCGACAAAGCGGCGCACGTCCTGGACCTTCGCTCTTCGCGCTCCCTTCGCGGCGATGCGCGCGACGATGGCGCTGCCCACCACCACGCCGTCCGCATGCGCACCCAGCGCCTTTGCTTGTTCGGGCGACGATATGCCGAAGCCGACCACGAGCGGCACGGGCGCGCGCTTCCTCAGCGCGTCCACGCGTTGGCCCAGATCCTTGGGTAGCTCCGCGCGCGCACCGGTGACGCCCGTGACGGAGACGAAATAGAGGAACCCCGTGCACCGCGCGAAAGCCGCCTCGCGGCGATCCAACGTCGAAGTGGGCGCGAGCAAGAACACTGTCGCCACGCCCTGGCGCTGCGCCTCCACGCAGATGTCATCCGCCTCTTCCGGAGGGAGATCCGGGAGAATGACGCCATCGACGCCGCTCTTCGCGCACGCAGCGAAGAACGCGCGAATGCCGAAGCTGAGCACCGGGTTCAGGTAGCCCATCAGCAGCAGGGGAGCATCCCTCTTGCGCCGAAGCTGGGCCGCCAGAGTGAGGCAGCGTTCCACAGTGGTACCACTCTTGAGCGCGCGTTCCGCGGCGAGCTGAATCGTCGGTCCATCGGCGATGGGATCCGAGAAAGGCATCCCCAACTCGAGGATGTCAGCGCCCCCGTCCAGACACGCAAGCGCCATGGCCTCGCTCGTCGCCAAATCGGGGTCACCGGCCATGACGTAAGCCACCAGCGCGGTCTCGTTCCGAGCGCGGCAGTGTTCGAACGTTGTCGCCAAGCGGTTCAGGACGGCGCTCCTTCGCGACGGGAGGGGATGCGCATCATCCGTCGATTCACGGTTTCAGGCGAGCTTCGCGGTGGTGATGAAGCGCTCCATCATCTGTCGACTCTTTATTCCAGGCGAGGACTCAACGCCGCTGGCCACGTCGACCGCGTAGGGTCGCAGTTGCTTCACCGCTGCCGCTACGTTCTCCGGCGTGAGTCCTCCCGCCAGCAGCAGAGGTACCTTCAAGTTTCTCACCAGGCTCCAGTCGAACGCGCGTC
>JBQTKE010000137.1:0-2469 GCA_052386435.1 Myxococcaceae bacterium | reverse complement strand
GGGGGCCCGCGCTCGCCACCCGGCTTGCCGTGCCCTACTACCTCCACCCCTACGACGCCATTCACCCGGTGGACTTGCTGCCCGCGCGGATTGCATACCACCCGCTCGACGAGGCTCTGGATCTGCGCATCGGTCGCGTGCGGCTCGAACCACTGTGGATCCCCGGACACACGCTGGGGAGCGTCGCTGTGCTCGTCGACGGGCGTTACTTGCTGGCGGGCGACTCCATCTTTCTCCGCTCGATTGCCCGTCCCGACCTGGGTGGTCACGCGGACGCCTGGACGCCGCTGCACTACCGGTCGCTCCGGCGCCTCCTGACCCTGCCGGATACAACTGTGGTACTGCCGGGCCACTTCAGCGGGCGTGACGAGGCCGACAGGAGCGGTGTCTTCGCGGCCACGTTGGGACAACTGCGGCATGCCAACGACGGACTCGTTCGTGCAAGCGGAGATTCGCAGGCCTTTGCGGAGTACATCACGTCCACGTTGCCGCACTTTCCGAAGGAATATCTCGACATCAAGCGCATCAACGCCGGGCTGTTGCAGGCGGACGAGGAGCGATGTGCGGAGCTCGAGACCGGCAAGAACCAATGCGCCATGGAGAGCCGCACATGAGTGACGCCGTCGATCTCGAATTGGATGCACGTGGGTTGAACTGCCCGATGCCGCTCGTCAAAGCGCGGCAGGCCATCGCAGGACTGCAAGCGGGTCAGACGCTGAAGGTCATTGCGACCGACCGCGGCTCGTTGAAGGACTTTCAGGGCTGGGCGAGTGTCGCCAGGAACATCGAGCTCGTACGGCAGGACACGGTGCCAGAGGGCGCCACCAGCACCTACGTGCACTACTTGAAGAAGGTTACGTAGTCCCGGAGCTCAGTTGAGTCGAGGAGCTCACAGGGAGATCAAGGAGTTCAGGAGAAGAATTTGCTCCCAGATCTCCCCTGACGTCCGTGTGAACGATGTCGATTGGGTGCCCAACTCGAGTGAACTCTGGGCTTAGGCCGGCTTCGGCCAGGAGGTATCTGATGTCGGTTCCCGCCAGGCTTTCCGAGACCACGGAGCGCGAGAGCCTCCTCGAGCGTGTGGCTGCCCTCGAGCGCCAGGTGGCCGACCTCGAGGCATCGCGTCCCGAGGACCGGCTCTCGCTGGTGGTCTTCTCGGGCGACCTCGATCGCATCCTCGCTGCCTTCATCATCGCAACCGGGGCGGCGGCCATGGGCCAGAAGGTCGACATGTTCTTCACGTTCTGGGGACTCACGGCGCTCAAGAAGAACACCGAGCTGTCGGGTAAGACGCTGCTCCAGCGCATGATGTCCGTCATGACGCCGGGAAGCTCAGAGTCGCTTCCGGTCTCGCGAATGAACTACTTCGGTGTCGGCTCGCGCATGCTGCGCGCGATGATGGAGCAGCAGCACGTCGAGTCGCTCGAAGCGCTCATGGACCTCGCGCGTGAGCTGGGCGTCAACATCACCGCGTGCGACATGTCCCAGAACGTCATGGGCATCCGTGACGCCGAGCTGATGAGCGGCGTGGATCACGGCGGCGTGGGAACGTTTCTCGGAAGCGCGCTGCGATCGAAAGTCGCGCTGTTCATTTGAAGGGCCGGTCCCCAGGAGAGAATGCCCAGCGCCGGGTCGATGGTCGTGTCGCGGGACTGAAGTCCCGCGCTACTTTTTGGGGCGCTTCGGCAACCGCGCGGTCAACACCCGGGCACCTCAATCTCCAATCCCTCAATCGCCACATGAAATCGCAAATCACCAAATCGCCAAATCACCAAATAGAGGCGGCCGACCGTTCGTCCCTCTTTGCTTGATTCATCGCGCAACGCGCGGTACTCTCCGAACGCCCCTTCCCCAGCAGTGGCCCGTAACGATTGTGCGTCCTCGTCAAGGAGGCTCCCGTGCGCCATCAACCCCTCACGCTCATCGTCATTCTTACGCTCGTTTGCCCACTGGCGGTCGCCGGCCAGCAGATCACGACCGGCGTGATTCAGGGCGAAGTACAAGACGCCACGGGAGGCATCCTGCCGGGTGTGAATGTTGAGGTTCAGAACCTCGATACCAACCTGGTGCAGAGTCGCGTGACCGATGGCAACGGCAGGTTCGTTCTGCTGCAGCTCCCGCCAGGGCGTTACCGCATCACCTTCAGCCTCTCCGGGTTTGCGACGATCGTGCAGGAGGACGTCCTGCTGACGGTGGGACAGTCCATCAATCTGAATCCACGCATGGCCGTTTCCACGGTGCAGGAGACCGTCACGGTCCAGGGGACGCCGGGCGTCGAGACGGCACGCGCGGGCGTTGCGACGACGCTGAATCAAACCACGGTGGAGACGACGCCGATCCTCGGCCGCAAGTTCGAGGATCTGCTCACGCTCACGCCCGGGGTGAGCGTCGTGCAGGGACCCGACGGCGATTCGATCACCTTCGCCGGGCAGCGGGGTATCTCCAACAACATCAGCCTCGACGGCGGCG
>JBQTKE010000136.1:0-8706 GCA_052386435.1 Myxococcaceae bacterium | reverse complement strand
ACCATCCCGAGTGGGAGGCGGTCGCGCCGGGGTTGAAGTCGTTGGATGACGCGCTGGAAATTCGTCGCCGGATCTTTCTCGCGTTTGAAGCGGCGGAACGTGAGAGCAATCCAGAGAAGCGCCAGGCGTGGCTCACCTTCGTCGTGGTGGGCGCGGGCGCGACAGGTGTCGAGCTCGCGGGGACGATCGCGGAGATCGCGCGGCACACTGTGGCCAAGGATTTTCGCTCCATCGATCCCAAGACGTCGCGCGTGCTGCTGATTGAAGCGGGGCCACGCGTACTCCCTACTTTTGCGACGTCGCTCTCCGATCACGCGCTTAAGTCGCTGCAGAGGCTGGGTGTGGAGGTCCGTATCCAAGCTCCAGTCACACAGGTCGCGGCGGACGGGGTGGAGTTGGGCGGCGAGCGGATTGCCAGCCGAACGATCCTCTGGGCCGCGGGCGTGGCGGCCAGTCCCTTGGCGAAGTCGCTGGGCGTGCCGCTGGATCGCAGTGGACGCGTGATTGTCGAGAAGGACTGCACCATCCCAGGCTATCCCGAGGTCTTCGTGGTGGGTGACCTTGCCGCGTATTCGCACGGGCTGGAGCGCCCGCTGCCGGGTGTGGCTCCCGTCGCGATGCAGATGGGCACGTACGCGGGTCAGAGCCTTCTTCGCGCGCTACAAGGCAAGGAACGCAAGCCCTTCCGCTACGTCGACCGCGGCAGCATGGCAACCATCGGCCGCGCCGCCGGAATCGCGGACGTCTTCGGGCTCAAGCTCTCCGGGTTTCTCGGTTGGCTCGCCTGGCTCTTCCTCCACGTGCTGTTCTTGATTGGGTTCAAGAACAAGCTCGTTGTCCTGATTCAGTGGACTTGGTCGTATCTGACGTTCCGACGCGGAGCGCGGTTGATCACCGGGCGGCCGAGGTTGGACATCACGCCCAACTCAGAAAGGAGCGGAGCCCTGGCTGAAGAGACGCAGGCATTCAACTCTAAATTGGATTTGAGAGTCGATCAGTCTTGACCGTGGCGAGCTTGAAGAGTTGACGGACGTGTTGCGGCTCGCCGCTAAAACGAGGGTATTGCCACAGCGAGAAAGCGCCGCGAAGACACTCGGCCAGAGGCCCGGTGGCGAGATCCGCGGCGCTGCTCTCCACGAACGACACGCGACCTTCCGGCGTGATCACCCAGTGAAGCTCAAGCGTCGCGGGTTGACGGCCGGGAGTGCAGACCAGCAGCGTCTCTTGGAACTGTTGGTTGGAGCGCTTGATGACGGACGGAGGGAGATAACCGCCTTTGAGCTCTTCGCGCGCCAACGTCTCAGCGCGGCGCCGAAGCTCCGCCAACAGCGTCTGTGGATCCACCGTCTCACCGGTGCGCTGGCTCTGGGCCTCCGCGAGTTTCTGGACGAACGCCAGACGTGCCTCATCGGTCTGAAGAACGTTCTCCTTCAGGTCGTCCGCCTTGGCATCGCCAAAAACCGACTCGAAGGTCTCTTCGGTTGAAGCTTCAGCAGCAACAGGGGCCACCGCTGCGGGGACCGGCTTGGACGCCACCGTGGCGCAGCCGGCCAGAAACAAGATTGACATTGCAAACCGCAAGACCATGTTTTCAGACCTCTCCACCCCAAGACCCGCGAGCGGCGGGGAAAGAGCAAAAAGAGATGTGACGGCTGAGATTGGGTTGAGACAGTCTTTTCCGTCACCGGCCGCGGCCACAGCGGGTTGTTTCAGAATTGACGGGGACTTGGCGGTCAGGCGATACGGCCAGCGATGGGTCGAACCGCCAGCACCGTGCTCCTTCTAATTGTGGCGACCGGCTGCCTCACCGAGGTCGAGGTCGGCAAGTTTCCCCTCCCCGAAGTGACGGCGGACGGCGGTACAGTTGTCACGACTCCGACCAGCTCGACACCGACGAGCGCGGGCGCAGGCTCGCTGCCAGCCACAAACAACCCATCTCCGGCGACGCCCACGCCTGTCCCGGTTCCCACGCCGGTGCCAGTCCCCGTGCCCACGCCGGCGCAGAGCACGTGCAGCTCCAGCCTCGACTGCGGCAGCGGTCAGTTCTGCAAGGATCGCGGCGACGGCTTGGAGATGTGCATGGGAAACAGCCCGCGCGGCCATTTCTGCGCGAGCTCGATCGATTGCTCGCGTGGTTTCTGCAAGGACCGCGGCGACGGTCTCCAAGTCTGCATGGGGGATGGCCAACACGGAGACGCGTGCGCGAGCTCGATCGATTGCGCGCGCGGCTTCTGCAAGGATCCCGGCAACGGCCTCAACGTCTGCATGTATGAAGGTGCGAAGGGGCAGCTCTGCGCGAGCTCGATTGATTGCGCGTCTGGTCTGTTCTGCCACGAAGACTCCAGCGGTCTGAGTTTTTGCCAGTAGGTGTCACAAAAAATAATTTCACAGACGTCCTACTTGCTGACGCATCAACTGCTCGCGGACGTGTATTTCCCGATCGAGCGGGTCCACACGAAGCGCGAAATGCCGGCGAAGGCGAACGCTCCGACCAGCGCCAAACCCAGCGACTGAGCGCCGAGGCGCCCGAGCATCGCCTGCGCCGGAAACGTGGTCATCAGCGCGAGCGGAATCACGAAAGTGAAGATGAACCGCAGCGCGCCCCTGAAAAGAGTCGCCGGCCAACGAGCGGCGTCGAAGATCGCGCCGAAGAAGTAGGTCAGGTTGTCCACCTTCACCACGTAGAACGCCGCGCTCACGGTGAGGATCCAGAGCGAGTACAGCAGCAACGTCGACGTGAAGAAGAGCAGCCCAGACTGCAGCAACCCGAAAGTGGACGGTGCTCTTCCCTGCTTGGCGAAAGAAAAGATGAAGATGCCAATCGCCGTCAGCACGTTCATCCCCTTCCAAGGTTGGAAGCGCGCGGTGGAGACCAAGAACTGCGCGTCCGCGGGCTTGAGGAGCACGAAGTCGAGCGTCCCCTGACGGATGTGCTCCACCACGCTGGTGAGGCTGGGGTTGATCGCGCCTTCGAGCACGCCTTGCAGCATCACGAACCAGCCGGAGACGAGCAGCGCCTCCGCGAAGGTCCAGCCTTCGAGCTGTTCCCGTCCTTGAAAGACCACGAAGAGCGGAATGAAGGCCGTGCTTGCCCAGAGCAGCTCGATGAAGCCGTCGATGAGAAAGTCGTAGCGGTACTGCAGAGAAAGCAAGGCGGACGCGCGCAGCTGTACGGCGAACAACCGGAAATAGCGTCGCATCTAGCCTCCGTACGCCTCGAAGCGCCGAAGTCCCGTGCGCCAGATGATCCAGGTCAGCCCAAACGTCACCGCGACCCAGGCCCATTGCGCGGCGAGCAGCGGCAGTGCCTCACCGAATGGGTGGCGGCCAATGAAGATCTCGGTGGGTAGACCGATCTGGTAGCGGAACGGCAACACCTGCGCGAACGCGCGAATGCCTTCGGGGAAGAGATCCACCGGCACGATGTAGCCGCTGAAGACGAAGTAGACGGACAGGTACACGTCCATCACCTTGATGCTGCTCTCCATGTGAAGCGCCAGGGAACCCATGGCCAAGTTCACGAACAACGTGATGAGCCATCCCCCGAGGAACGAGACCAAGACGAGTGCCCACTGCACCAGGCTGGTTGGGATCGAACCCATGCCCACGGTCCAAGCCATGATGGCGACCACCGGCAAAGAGACCACCACCCGAAGCGGGATCGCCGCCAGGTTCTCAACCGCGTAGTTCCAGAGCGGGTGAATGGGCCGAAGCAGGCGCATCGCCAACTTCCCGCTGCGGATGTCGAAGTTCATCTCCCATGACGCCCAAGATCCTGTGAGCTGCCGGACGACGAACGTCGCCAAGAAGTAAGCAATGAAGTCCGGTTGCTCGTAGGACTTGCCGCTCTCGGAGAGCACCGCGCCGCTGCGTGAGACCGCGGACCAGAGCGCGAGGTTGATGAACGGCATCGTGGTGGAGATCACCCAGACAATCATTTCGGCGCGGTAGGCGATAACGGACGCGAAGCCGACGCGCATCATCGTGGGCAGCGCGCGGGTGGTGGCACGGAGACTCATCCGGTGCTGGCCTCACGCTTGGCGAACAAGTCCGCCATGACTTCTTCGAGGGGCGGGTTCTCCACGGTGAGGTCTTTGACCGGTAAGGAGGCCAAGGCCTTGGACACCGCTTGATTCACGGCATCCTGTTGAACTTGCAGCACGGCGCGCCCGAGGTCCAGCGAGACGATCGCGCCAATCGCTTCGATCGCGCTGCGTTCGACCGCATGGTTCAAGTGGAGAACAATCCGCTTCTCCGGCCGCGTGCGACGCACCAGATCATCCAGCGAGCCGTCGTACGAGAGCCGACCCTTATCGATGACGATCACCCGAGGACAGAGCGCCAACACGTCGTCCATATAGTGGCTGGTCAGCATCAGCGTCGCGCCGTAGCGCTCGTTGTAGCGCTTGATGAAGTCGCGAATCGTGGCCTGCATGGAGACGTCGAGGCCAATGGTCGGCTCATCGAGGAACAGAACGGTCGGTCTATGAATCAAGGCGGCGGCGAGCTCGCACTTCATGCGCTCGCCCAGTGAGAGCTGCCGCGTCGGTCGATCGATGAGCTCTTTGAGCTCCAGCAGCTTGGTCAGCTCCGCGAGCGTTTCCTGATACTGCGGCCGCGGGACGTCGTAGATGGCACGGTTCAGCTCGAACGTCTCCACCGGCGGAAGATCCCAGAGAAGCTGCTGCTTCTGCCCCATCACCAGCATGATCTTCTTGAGGTAAGCGTCCTCGCGGCGGCGCGGTTCGTGGTTGTCCACTCGAACCTCGCCCTCCGTCGGATGGAGCAACCCGGAGAGGACTTTCAAAGTCGTGGTCTTGCCAGCGCCGTTAGGACCGAGGAAACCCACCCGTTCGCCGTCGCGGATCTCGAAAGAGATGCCGTCCACGGCCTTGACCGTCGTGTATGGCCGGCGGAAGAGCGAGCGAACAGCAGCGAAGAGTCCCGGCGGACGTTTGTGAACCTGGTAGTACTTGTGAAGACCTCGGACGGAAATCATTCGCCGGTGGACTTAACGCGGAAACGCAATGAACGGATACGACAAAGCCCTGCAGCGTTGGATGTCCATGTTGATCACCGTCTGGCGCAAGGTCCGCCGCACACAGGGGCCTGACGATCGGCTCACGCCGCAAGAGGTTCGCGAGGTCGGCGCCGCGGTGAAGCGGCTGTCTCATGGACTGACCCGAGCGCGTGAGCTCGCCGGCGCGCGCTACATGGACGATCCGAAGCTGCTGGGCGCGTACCTGCTTTTCTACTGGCCCGTCTCTTATGCGCAGGGCCGTCAGGCGTTGGGCGAGCTGCCAGGGCGCCCTCGGCTCGCGCTCGACTTGGGATCTGGTCCCGGACCGTTGGCGTTCGCCGCGCTGGATTCAGGAGCGGGAGAAGTCACCGTGGCGGATCGCAGCAGCCAAGCGTTGGCGCTGGCCAAAGAGTTGGCGATGGAAGCGGGAGAAGCGCTCGCCACTCGCGAGTGGGATCCCACCGGCAAGCGCGGACTTCCCCAAGGGCAATTCGATCTAATCACGATGGGGCATGTCCTCAACGAGCTCTACGGCGAAGGCGACGGTGCAGTCGCGCAGCGCGCGCTGTTGGTGGAGGACATCCTCACGCGCGTGAAGAAGGGCGGGACGCTTTTGATTCTCGAGCCCGCGTTGAGGGACACCTCGCGCGCCCTGCTGAAGCTTCGCGATCAACTCGTGGGCAAAGGCTACTCAGTGCGCGCGCCCTGTCTGTTCAAAGGTAACTGCCCCGCCCTGGTGAAGGAGAGCGACTGGTGTCACGCCGAACGCGCGTGGCAGATGCCCAAGCCGATTGAAGAGATCGCCAAGGCCGCGGGGCTGCGCAAAGAGTCTCTGAAAATGAGCTACCTGGCCCTCGCACCGAAGGGCGAAGAATGGCCTGCGTTGGCTCAGGGACGCCACTTTCGAATCGTCTCCGAACCGCTCGAGGGAAAGGGGCGCCAACGTTTCATGGGCTGCGGTCCGGAAGGCCGCGTCGGGTTGGCGATGCAGGACAAGCACCGCACCAAAGAGAACGGCGCGTTCTTCTACCTGCAGCGAGGTGACGTGTTGCGCCTGGACGAAACAGAGCCGCGCGGAGACGGACTGGCGCTCACCGACAAGTCCACCGTCAAAGTGATCGCTCCCGCCGGAAAGCCGCTGCCAGAACAATGGGAGCTGGATCAGAGCTAAAAAACCGCCCACAGCTACTTTTGACCTGGGCTCGCCTTCTTGAATCGGTCCTCATGTTCGTCTGCCCCTTCGCAGGGATGGTGCTCAGCTCTTCAATCCGGGGCATTTGGAACCTCATCCACAGCGGCTGAAGGCCTTGCAGCGCTTCACGCGGGAACGAGGATGACCTTCGCGATCTCCGGGGGGCTGCCCATGCGCTGCGCCGGACCGACGAAGCCGCAGCCGCGGCTGACGAAGAGCTGAGAGTCACCGTGTCGTGAGAGTCCCGCGTTGCGTTCGCCCCAGATCATCTGGCCGATGAGCGTCGCCGGGAACATCTGCCCGCCGTGCGTGTGACCGGAGAGCTGCAGTCCCAATCTGTGCTCCTCCGAGACCACGTCGAAGTTGCTGGGCTGATGCGCGAGCAACACGGATGCGCGGCGATCGTCGCGACCTGACACTGCGGAATCGAGATCGTAATCGCTCTCCAACCCGCCATGCCCCCAGTCGTCCACGCCGATCAGATCGAACGACGCGGCCGAATCGCCAATCGCGACGCGCTCATTGCGCAGCACACGGATGCCCAGCTTCTTGAGCTCGTACACCCACTCGTCCGCGCCCGAGTAGTAGTCGTGGTTACCGGTCACGAAGTGAGTCCCATACTTCGACCGCAAATTGCCTAACCGCGAAACAATGGGGCCCAGCTGTTGGGTGGTGCCGTCGACCAAGTCTCCGGTGATGGCGACGAGGTCCGCCTTCAGCGAATTGGTGCGATCGACCAGCGCGTCCAGGTAGCGCCGCTGCAGCACGCGCCCGATGTGGATGTCGCTCAAGTGCGCGAGCGTGAAGCCCTCCAGCGCCTTGGGCAGTCCCCGCAGACGAACCACGACTTCTTCAATCTGCGCCGGCTCGTAAGCACGGTACGCGCCGAACACGGTGAATCCGCCGCCTGCCACCGCTCCGCCCGCGGCGATCGCGCGCGTCAGAAACACCCGTCGCTCTTCTGAAACCTCGGGTGTCAGTTTGCGTCGCACGCGCTGCACGACCTCCAGCGGCACGAACACCAGCAGCATGTTCAGGACGAGGGCGATCCACATGGGAAGGATCAACCCGTAGGTCTCGCCGCCACGCCGCATCACCAACGTGATCACCGCGGCCCCGGCCAGGAACGCGAACGTCCCGTAGAGCGCGCGAATTGACCAGCGCGGCAGCTTCGGATCTCTCAGCAAGCGCCGGTGCAGAAAGAGGTGCGCCCCCACCATTAGCGAGAGCATCACCAGCGAGAACACGATTCGTAGCGCGAGGATCATGCGTCCGTCAGAGTTTGCAAAGAGCGAGCCCCGCCGCAACTCAAACGGGCACGCTTCACACAACTTAACGAAGCCGGGGCCGGCGCGTCCTTCACACACAGCCCGACCTTGCGGTCCACACCGACCCGCTCGCTCGACCGCTTACCGCGCCAGGTCCTTCGCCAACTCTTCGTAGAGGTAGATGGCGCTGCGCACCGCCTTGTCCCAGTCACCCAAGTGCAGGCTCTCGTTCTCGGAATGGG
This sequence comes from Myxococcaceae bacterium, assembly GCA_052386435.1. Classification (GTDB taxonomy): domain Bacteria; phylum Myxococcota; class Myxococcia; order Myxococcales; family Myxococcaceae; genus JBQTKE01. The sequence goes on along the minus strand of JBQTKE010000136.1, from coordinate 984 downwards.
GGTTGGTGTACGGGTCTTCCACGCCAATCAGCAGCGCGGGCACTCCACCCAGCTCGCGCGCAAAGGGTTCGACGAACGGAATGGAACCGCCGCAGCCAATCGCGACCGCCGGCGTGCCGTATCCCTTCTCCAGCGCACGGAACGCCGCCTTGAACGCGGGATGGGACGAATCCGTGTACCACCAGTTGCCAGTGTGGTCCGCGTGGATCTCCACCTGCAGTCCCCACGGCGCCGCCTTCTTGAGCGCTTCAATCAGCTTGGTCTGAACTTCGTTGGGATTGAGATCCGGAACAATGCGGATGCCGACGCGTGCCCACGCGGATTCGCAGATGATGTTGCGCGCGTCCTTGCGGCTGCTGGCCTGAATCGCGTTCACGGAGATGGACGGCTGGCGCCAGTTGGTCTCCCAAGGATGTCTTCCTCCGCCGAGCAGCTCCACGCCCGGCAAGACCCCCGCCTGCGCTCGGAAGTGCGCGACGTCTCCGGGCAACGCCGCGATGCTGCGCTTCTCGTCGGCGGTCAGCGGCTTCACCTTGTCGAGCAACCCGGGGATGGCGATCGATCCGTCCGCGTTGGTCAGTGACGCGAGCATCCGGCACAGACCCATCACCGGATCCGGAACAGGACCGCCCCACATCCCGGAGTGCAGGGACTGTTTGAGCGCCTTCACCTCGACATCGGCGACGACGATGCCGCGCAGCGCGGTGGTGATCGACGGAAGTCCGGTTTCGAAGTTGCCGGTGTCGGTGAGGACGATCGCATCCGCCTTCACCCGCTTCGCGTTCTTCTGGAGAAACGCGGTGAGGTGGCCGGAGCCGATCTCTTCTTCGCCTTCAATCAACACCTTCACGTTGAGCGGCAACGCACCGGCGCTCTTCAGCCACGCGTCGACCGCGGACGTGTGGACCACCACGCCTGCTTTGTCATCCGCGCTGCCGCGGCCGTAGAGGCGACCGTCGCGCTCAGTGGGCTCGAACGGCGGGC
>JBQTKE010000135.1:0-2150 GCA_052386435.1 Myxococcaceae bacterium | reverse complement strand
CTTTCAGCTCCCTTGGCTGCACCGTCGATCCCTCACCCTGGTTCGCGTACCAGGGCAGCGACGTGACGTACGCCGTGCGCAGTCAGCGGCTCGACAGCCTGAAGACGCCCACGCCGGCGAACGCGTTGCTCTTGATTGCCGGTGTCGCGGCGAGCGTGGCGGATGGTCAGGACAGCGCGGGCTTCTTGAGCTGGCTGGATGCGCAGACCGTGCGCAGGCCCGGTGCGTTCGCGTTGCAGGCGGGCGCTCAGGGGCTCTACCTGCGGGACTTCTTCGTGGGCCGCGACTTGGCGGAGCTGACGTCGACATTCAACACGCTGGACGGACTAAGCGCCGCGCGGCTGAACGTCACCGTCAAGGACGTCTTGGGAGGCGCGGCCGCGGAGGCTGGGGTGGCTCTGTTCGCGGTGTCGAGCGGACGGCTGCTGACGGTGATGCGCACGGACGCCGAAGGAAAGGCGCACGTCGACATCCCGACCGGCAACTACCGCGTCCAGGCGTGGCGCGAAGGCCATGCGCTTCCGGCGATGACTGACGTCTCCCTTCCCAGCGTGGGCGTGGTCGAGCAGGCGCTTTCGCTCGGCGCCACCCGCAAGCTCACCGTCAACGTGGTGGACGCGGCCGGCGCGGCGATGCCGGGCAAGGTCGTGCTCCTCTGCCCCTCCGGTCGCTGCGCGATTCAACAGGATCAACTTCGAGCGTTCGGCGGCGCGGAGGTGCTGGCGCCCAACATCGCCGCGGTCGCCTTCGTTCCCCCTTCCGGGGAGCTGGAGCTGCAGGTTCCTCCCGCAGCATACCAGGTGGTGGTCTCGCGCGGGCCGGAGTACTCAATCTTCCCTCGGACTTGGCCTGCTTCGGGCCAGCCGGTGGACCTCACGCTCGCAGAGGTCACCGTCAACGCGACGCTCGCCCACGTGGTGGACACCTCAGGCTGGACCAGCGCGGACCTTCACGTTCACGGCGTGGCGAGCCCGGACTCGTCGGTCTCGAGCGAGCTGCGCGTCCTCAACTTCGCGGCCGAGGGTGTGGACGTGCTGGTCTCGACGGATCACGACAGCGTGACCGACTACGCACCGACCATCAAAGCGTTGGGCGCCGAGGGCTTCATCGCGTCGATGATTGGCGACGAGGTGACGTCGTTCGACTTTGGCCACTTCAACGCGTTTCCCCTGACGCGAGCGGAAGCTCCTGGCGGCGGCGCGTTTGATTGGGCGGGTGGCGATGGCCCGACTCTTCGGCTCTCTCAGATTTTCGGCGGGTTGCGGGAGAAGTATCCCGGCGCTCTGCTCCAGCTGAACCATCCGCGCGGAGTGCTCGGTGTGTTCAACGCGTTGCAGGTCGACACGGCGACGGGTGCGAGCCACGCGGATCCCGCGCGCTTTCGCATGGAGGCGGATCCCGCTGCCACTTCGGCCAACACGCGCCTCTTCAGCGACGACTTCGATCTCTTCGAAGTGCACAACGGGTTGATGCCTTCGTACAGCTACCTCAACGACTGGATGACTTTCCTCTCTCGCGGGGCGGTGAAGACGGCCACCGCGGTCTCGGACACGCACGCGCTGACTTCGCTCACCGGCGGCTATGGGCGAACCTTTGTGAAGACCGCGCCGTACGAACAGGGCGGGTTCTCCGCGGCGCTCAAGGCGCGACGCGCAGTGGGAACGAACGGCCCGTTCATGACCGCCACCGCGCAGGCGTTGGATGGGTCGAGCAATCCCGTCGGCGCCGTCGTCTCAGTCGGTGACACGTTGTCCGTCGCGGCCGGCACGAAGGTGCGCATCACGGTGGACGTGCAGGCGCCAGAGTGGATGACGTTCGACGTTCTCGAGCTCTACACCCATGCTCCAGGACGCGAGGCGCTCAACGGGGCGGAGAACTCGGAGTGGCCACCGTCGCGCGTGCTGGCGACGCAGACCTTCAACACCGCGACGCTGCCGGTGGAAACAGTGCCCGGTCCGGGGACGTTCCACCGAATCCATCTCACTCACGCCTTTGAGGTCACGCCCACGGCGGACACTTGGTACGTGGCGATGCTGCGTTCCACCACCGCGGCGAACACCCTCTTCCCGCTCGCGTACGACGGCGTGCTTTGCCAGAACAACAACTGCCGCGTGAGCACCGCGCGGCCTGCCGCGTTCACCAACGCGGTC
>JBQTKE010000134.1:0-11021 GCA_052386435.1 Myxococcaceae bacterium | reverse complement strand
GTCATGCACTTGTCGAAGACCGGTCCTTCGCAGCTGTACTCAGGACGGCCGTAGAGGAACTCAAAGGCGATGCGGCAGGCGCGGAACTCAAAAGCCTTGGAGTTGACCAGCGCCTCCACCAGGCCCTTGTCGTCCGAGATGGTGATGCCACCGAGCAGCTGCTGGGGGCCCCCGGTGGGGGGCGTGAAGGTCATGGTCGCCGCGTCGGTGCCGTTGCGCACGGTCAGAACGGACGCGACCTTGTCGAGCGCGAACCAGGGGTCGAAGTGGCAGCCCTTGCACTGCGCCGCCTGACGGCCGGTCGCGGTGAGGTCAAGGCCCGGGACTTGGGTCGCGGCCACCAGCTTGAGGCCGATGGTGTTGTTCATGATGCGGTACGCGGAGTTGAGCTTGATGCCCTTCTCCTCATTGCCCGCGTAACGGACCAGCCACGGACGGCTGCGGAAGTAGCCGAGGCCGTTCGCGTCCACGGTGACCGTGGGCTCCGCGTTGGCGTTGGCACCCGCGGCGCGCTCAACCTTGTAACCGCCGACGAACATGTCCTTCCACGGCCTGTTGTTCGTGAGCACGTACTTGGTCAGGTAGTACGCCGAGTCTTCTTCCGGAGTCGCACCTGGATCGTTGTTGAAAGTCGCGTTGATGAAGCGCGAGAAGCGCTCCTGGAAATCCGCCGTGGTGAGCATCTGCTCCACCGTGCTCTGGGGATCCGCAGAAGACACCAGTGCGGCGGCCGGGGACCGGCCCAGCACCGCCACCGACAGTCGGGTTGCACATCGTTCCTTGACCGCTGCCGTGGCCTGGGCCCGGGCAGTGGCACCCAACGTCAGAGTCAGTGCCGAGGCAACGAGCAGGCTGTTCTTGATCGACAGGCTCATTTTCATAGGTTTCTCCGCCGCTCCCCTTCGCGATTCGAGACGCTGGGCAGCCAGCAACCACCATGCCGGGCGGTGTGACACGATTAGGTCAGCTTAAACGGTAAGAAGTCTTTAGGATTCAGGTGGTTGCATCTGGTTGCAAAGTTGTTCGGCCGGAATCACGCAGCAGCTTGGAGTTCACGCGCTCCAGATCGCTTGTTACCTGTCGTGATCATCCGAGGGGCCGATCACGAAGCGCTGTTCACCGGACTTTTCAGGCTCTGAGGAAGGAGGAAGGAGTCGGCGCCCATCCGAAGTGCGTTCAGCGGTGGCGTCATCGGGGAAAACGCCCCGATCCCAGCGCTGGCAGGTCACCGCTTTGTGCGTCTGATCCAGCCCCTCGCAGTAGTTCGTGAACAGGCAGCGGCGGATTTTTTCACCCTCACCCAAGCGCATTTTCTTGAACCAGTCCGGGTCGGCCAGCGTCTGCCGCGCGGCGCCGATGATGTCCGCGCTCCCGCTCCGCAGCAGCTCTTCGGCCTGCCAAAAGCTGGCGATCCCTCCGGCGTAGACGACGGGCGTGGAGAACCCGGCCTTGCGAACCGCGTCACGGACCTGAGCTGCCAGTGGAGCGTTGCGGCCGAAGGGACCGGGCGGCCCCATCGACGTGGTGGGCATGCACTCGTGTCCCGATGGACCTGTGTAGGGATAAGCGGCGGCGCCGACCTTGGGCTGCTTGGCGTCTTCGAACTTTCCTCCTTTGGAGAGCGAAAGGAAGTCCATCCCCGCGCGCGCCAGCTCCACACCAAAGTACGCGGCGTCGTCCCCGCGCGTGCCGCCAGGGATGACTTCATCCGAGAGGAAGCGGCAGCCCAGGGCGATGCGGTGGCCAATCCGTTCGCGCACGGCTCGGTAGACCTCAAGAGGAAGTCTCACGCGTCCTTCGCGTGTGCCGCCGTAGCCATCCGTCCGGGTGTTCCTCGCAGAGAGGAAGCTCGCCATCGTGTACGCGTGCGCGTAATGCAGCTCCACGCCGTCGAAGCCGGCTTGCTGCGCCCGCGCCGCGGCGTTGGAGAAGAGGTCAGGGAGCGTTGTCGGAAGATCCTTGAGGTGCGCGTCGGTCACGCGCTCCCGAGCGCCATAGCGGTAAGCCTCGAGCTGTCGTTCGTCGAGCAGCGTCTCGAGCTCCGCTTCACTGCTCCGCAGCAGTCGCGCTCGAATCTCAGCGTCGTCGGTTCCACCCATCCGCTCACGAAGCGCGCCGTCGATCTGAAGAAAGCGGCCGAAGAAGTTTTCCTTGGTCGGTCGCCGCCGGATCGAAAGGAAATCGATGATCTGAATGAAGAGCCGGGTGCGCCCCTCGCTCGCCTTGCGCACGGTCTCGACCAACTGCCTGAGCCCAGGCAGGTAGCGGTCGTGCCCAATTCGCAGCAAAGGTCCGCTCGGGACATCTCGAATCCCCGTCGCCTCCACCACGAGGACGCCCGGCTGCCCCTCCGCGAAGCGTTCGTACCAGGCGAGGACGTGCGGGGTGACGAAGCCGTCGTCGGTGGCGCGCCACGGGACCATCGCGGGCACCCACGTTCGTTCTTCCGCTCGGACGGGCCCCAGCTCCACCGGTGAAAACCACAGAGACGTTGCCGCCTCGTCACGCGTTGGCCACCTGTGGACAGGAAGCAGCTTGGCGAGGCGCCGGTCTTCTGAAGGAAGTGTCATCGGCGAGGCCCAATTTTCGGCCCCGCCTGTTCCGCGGCTGGGGCTTTCGGGTAGAAGGCGCCGCTCTCTTAACCCCGCTGACTCTCAGGCGCAAAGGTTGATGCTGATGCTCACCCATCCGAAGACAGTGCTCGCCGCCGTGCTGGGCCTTGGCGTTTTGCTAACCGTAACCGGGTGTCCGGCGAAGGAGAGCTGCGTGGGCGAAGAGTGCGTGGCCGCGCAGTGCGGAGACGGAAAGAAGGAGGGGGCGGAGGCCTGTGACGACGGCAACCTCCTCCCCGGCGACGGCTGCGAGGCGGACTGCTCGCTCCAGCCCACGACCTGCGGTGACGCGGTCGTCGAAGGCTACGAGCAGTGTGACGACGCCAATCTCCTGGACGGTGACGGCTGTCAGAAGGACTGTCAGTTCACACCCTCGGTCTGCGGCAACGGCACGCGCGAGACGACCGAGGAGTGTGATGACGGGAACAAGAAAGCGAAGGACGGCTGCGAGTCCGACTGCACGCTGACCTTGAAAGCCCTCTGCGGCAACGGCGTGCGCGATGGCAAGGAGGCCTGCGACGACGGAAACGACAACCCTGACGACGCGTGCCAGAACGATTGCACCTTCAAGGAGACGCCCACTGAAAAGTGTCCGGGTGCCTCGCTGCCGCTGCCCCCCGCCGGGACGACTTGCACGGTCACCGCCGGCAACGCGAGCCGCCTCTACACCGGCGTGGTGCTCACCCCCGGGAAGATCTTCCAAGGCGGCCAGGTCCTGGTCGACGGCAACGGCGTCATTCAGTGCGCCGCGTGTGACTGCTCCGCCGCTGCGGTGGGCGCTACCCAAGTCGTGTGCCCGGCAGCCGTCATCTCGCCGGGGCTCATCAACCTCCACGATCACATCACCTTCCAGTCCGAGCCGTTCGTGTTCACCGACGGCGGGACGGAGAAGTTCGAGCACCGTCACGACTGGCGCAAAGGTCAGGACGGTCACTCGTTGGTTCCGCAGGGCCCGAACGCCACGCCCGAGCAGATCCGTTGGGCGGAGCTCCGTCAGGTGATGGCGGGGACTACCAGCATCGTCGGCTCCGGTGGACAGAAGGGCTTCTTGCGCAACTTGGATCGCCCCAGCGCGCCGCAAGCCGACGGCGGAACAGACGGAACGCAAGAAGGTCTGGAGGTGGGAGCGAACGGTTCGAAGAACCAGACTTTCCCTCTGGGAGACGGAGACAGCGGCGCCGAGCGCACCGCGGACTGCAACTACGCCAGCATCGCCTCGGCCTCGGAGATCATCCCCGCGAACGCGGCGTACCTCCCGCACGTGGCCGAAGGCATAGAAGCCTCTGCTCGCAACGAGTTCGTCTGTCTCTCGCCCATTGGCACCGGCAAGGCGCGGGATCAGCAGGGCCTTCGCACCGCGATGGTTCACGGCATTGGGTTGCGCGCCAGCGACATCAGCTTGGCGGTGAACCAGGGGACCGGCTTGGTCTGGTCGCCGCGCTCCAACCTCTTCCTCTACGGTGACACCGCCACCGTTCAGACCTACTACCGCCTGGGCGCGACCGTCGCGTTGGGCACGGACTGGGTGCGATCCGGCTCCATGAACCTGCTGCGCGAGCTTCAGTGCGCGTCGTACCTGAACGAATCGTTCTACGGTCGGCCGTTCAGCCAGGACGGGTTGTGGCGCATGGTCACCGTGAACGCCGCGGCGCTCGCTCAGGCCTCTTCGAAGTTGGGCACGTTGGAGAAGGGAATGATCGCGGACCTGGCGATCTTCCGGCTCGGCGATTCGAAGCAGCCTTACCTCTCTGTGATCGCCGCCAAGCCCGAGGACGTGGTGCTCACTGTCCGCGGCGGTAAGGTGCTCTACGGCGACGCGCCTGTAGTGGCGGCGCTGAGCGCTGAGGCTTGCGACGCGCTGACGGTCTGCGGCGCCGCGAAGTCCGCGTGTGTCGCGTCAGAAATTGGCGTGTCGCTGGCGAAGCTGGAGGCGCAGAACGCTGGCACCTACGGTCTGTTCTTCTGCAACCAAGCGCCCGCGAATGAGCCGGTGTGCTCGCCTTCACGTGTAGCGCCTTGGACCGCGAACGGTTCCAACACGTACACCGGCGTGCCTGCGGCCGGCGATTCAGACGGCGACGGGATTTTGGATGGCGTCGACAACTGCGCGAAGACCTTCAACTCCATCCGTCCTCTCGACGACGGCAAGCAGGCGGATTTGGATGGAGATGGCATCGGCGATGTCTGCGACCTGTGTCCGCTGGGCGCGGGCGGATCGTGCAAGCGCGCGACGCCGGTGGATCTGGACGGCGATGGAATCAAGAACACCCTCGACAACTGCACCGCCGACTACAACCCGGATCAGACGGATGCGGATGGAGATCGCAAAGGCGACGCGTGCGATCCCTGCGCTGCTGCGAATCCAGGATCAATGGCGTGCAACACCAGCGTCTACGAAGTGAAGAAGCCGTTTTCGAAATTGATGGGTCAGCGCGTGACCGTGAGCGATGCGGTGGTCACCGCGGTGTTGCCCTCGGGCTTCTTTGTCCAGGTCGACCCCAGTGGCCCGGGCTACCCCGGCGTCGACAACTCCGCGCTGTTCATCTTCCTCTCCGGTTCGCCGGTAAAGGTCGGTGACAAGGTCGTGGTGAGCGGTCTGGCCTCCGAGTATTTCGATCAGGTTCAGATCTCCAACGCGGCGGTTACGGTGACGAGCCCCGGCAACGCGTTGCCCGCGCCGCTGAAGATCACGCCGGCGGAGCTGATGGCTCGGGCGCGCGTGCTCGAGGGCGTGCTGGTGCAGCTCTCGGGGATGACCGTGGTGAACGCCAACCCCGCGCCGGGTTCGGGAGATAGCTTGCCGACCAATGAGTACGAAGTGGCCGCGGGGCTGCGCGTGAACGACCTGTTCTTCGCGCTCTCTCCTCCTGCCGAAGCGGGCGAGCAGATCGCGTCGCTCACCGGCATCTTCGAGCTGCGCAACGGCAGCTACAAAGTCGAGCCTCGGTCTGTGTCGGATTACCTGTTCACGTCCACGTCGCTGTTGGATTTGGCGCCTGCGCAGACCTTCGTCCGCGTGGGCGGGGCGGGCGGCACCTTGCCGGATCCGTTGACGCTTCGACTGCGCCGGCCACTGCCGGGGAAGACCACGGTCGCGCTGCGCAGCTCGTCTGGGAATCTCACCCTTCCCGCGAGCGTCGAGCTCCCGGGTGGCGAGACGCGCGTCACGGTTGCGCTGACCGGCAGCGTGGTGACTCCGTCGGCCACGGTGTACGCGGACTTCAACGGTAAGACGTTGACGTCCAACGTGCGCGTGCTCTCGCCCACGGAGACGGGAAAGCTCGTCTCGCTTTCGCCCTCGCCCGCGCAAGGTCCGGCGGGTGGCAAGGCGCAGCTCTCAGTGAACTTGGATATTCCCGCGCTCGCGGATACGCCGGTGAGCTTGAGTCTCTCCAACGCGGCCTTCGGAACGGTGCCCGACAGCGTGATCGTGAAGGCGAACCAGCTCTCCGCTCGCTTCGAAGTTTCGCTCGACAAGCTGGCCACGGGATCTGCGACGGTGACCGCGATCGCGGGTGACCTCTCGGTGACCCAGACGGTGAACATGGTCCTTCCCCAAACGGGGGTCGTCATCAGCGAAGTGGCCGTGGCCAACGTGGACAAGGCGGGCGACGAGTTCGTCGAGCTCTACAACACCACCGGAGCGGACATTGACGTCAGCGGTTGGAAGCTCCAGTACAAGTCCGCGACGGGCTTGACGTATCAAGAGATGGTTACGATTCCCTCCGGTCGGATCATTCCTTCGCGCGGCTACTTGCTGCTCGCCTCGCGCGAATACGCGGGGGAGGTCTCGGCGGAAGTGACGTGGAACAACACCGCGCTCGGTGGGGCTGCGGGTCACGTGCGCCTGGGTCGCAACAACATGGGCCTGGCCAAGGATGACGCGAACGTCGTCGACTCGCTCGGTTACGGCGCCGCCGCGGATTCAGCCGAAGGAAACGCGCCCGCGGCTCCTCCTCGCGCTTCCATGGCGGGCAGCTTGGAGCGAAAGGCCAAGCCCACCTCGACGGTCGAGAGCATGACCCCCGGCGGAGCGGACCTCGCCGCGGGCAACGGCTACGACACCAACAACAGCGCTAATGACTTCGTGGTCCGCGCCGCGCGAGAGCCGCAGAACACGAAGAGCGCCGTCGAGAAGCCGTAACCGACCGTCTGAACATCGAGACTCAAACGGTGTTCAGCCAGGCGGGTAGTCCTGCCGGCTTCTTTCTTCAAGGCCGGTGTCGTAGCAACATACGCGTCCATGCCGCGGGGCCCCCAGCGTTCGGACGACGAAGAGGTCACGGAGCGGGTCCACCCCAGCGACCGCACGCAGCCTGGTCGCAAGCGCCGGCGCAAGAACGAGGACTCCTCCGCGGAGACGGAGCCCACGCTTACGTCGATCACGCGCACCAAGAAGCCGAAGGCGCACGCGCAGCTGATCGTCGCCATGAAGTGGGCGGTGCAGAATCTGGAAGTTCAGAAGCAGCCCCGGGAGAAATTGCGCGCGGCGTTCAAGCTGGAGTGGCTGCCGCTGCTGAAGCAGGCGTTGAAAGTCGCGGGCGGTGACGCGCTGGATTCGTACCTGCGTGAGCTGCTCACCATTCGCGGGCCCGCCGGCAGAAACACGATGCTGCGCGAGATCATTGATCTGATGAAACGCTTCAACCATGCCGCGGATCGCCCGCAGATGATCCGCGGCGCGAAGAAGCTGGTGACGTCAGTGCGCCGCTACTTGGAACACACCACGACGCTCTCAATGGAAGTCTTTGAGAGCGAGCTGGGAGATGTGTCACTGGAGACGTTGCTGGAGTTTGCGCTCTTCACCGATGACGAGCTGAGCAGGCGGCGAGCTGAGACAGGCCATTTGATTGATGAGCTGCGAGTGCAGCTCAAAAGCGCGCCGGGGCAGGGCGGGTTGCACCGCACGTTCAACAAACTTCAGCGAGAACGCGGGCTGCTCGACGCGGAAGCCCGTCGACGCGCGTCGTATGACGGTTGAGCCGTCTCTCGACGGTGAATTGGTCTATGCCTGCGCCACGGAACGGATCGCGAACAAGCGCTGCGAAGAGTCCAGCGTGCCATGGGAGTGAGTTGATGCGACGAGTGATGTCGGTGTTGTTGCTCTTGGCTGCCGCGTGCGGAAAGTCAGGAGAAGAGCTCCCGTTAGACGACGGCGGGACCATCCAGCTGCCGGATGGGGGCATTTTCGAGGTGGGCGAACCCATCTCCGCCCCTGCGGGAACGTGGACCTGGGTCGATTTCCCCGGAACGAAGTGCGACGACGGATCGCCCACGGGGCTGGGTATCAACGTCGGGACGAGCAACAACGTGCTTGTCTTTTTCGCCGGCGGCGGCGCGTGCTGGGACTACCTGACCTGCTACCAGTACAACGCGGCGATGCACGGTCCCTACGGCGCGACCCAGTTCAATGCGGACCTGGCCAAGTTGGGTCCCGGCACGTTGGTCGATCGCACCGACCTGTCGAACCCGTTTAGGACGTGGAGCGTGGTGTTCCTGCCGTACTGCACAGGAGATCTCCACGCGGGGAACGCGGTTCGGATGTATCAGGACCGCACGTACCACCACGCGGGACGCACCAACACGCAGGCATTCCTTTCGCGGCTCCTTCCAACGTTTCCTTCCGCGGAGAAGATCGTCGTCGCGGGTGCCAGCGCGGGAGGGGGTGGCGCGCTCTTCAATTACGCCCAGCTCAAGACCCGCTGGCCCGTAACGAAGACCTATCTCGTCGATGATTCGCTGCAGCTCTTGGTCGGCGACGCGATTCCTCCCTCACTGAGAACCTCGTGGGTCACCAGCTGGTCCCTGGATTTGGCTTCCGTCTGCAACAACTGTCAGGGTGATTTTTCACTGATCTATTCGCACGTGGCACAGCAGTACCCCAACGACCGGATGGCCCTGCTCTCGTTCCTGCAGGACACCACCACGTCTCTTTTCTACGGGTTCAAGCCGTTGGCGCAGTTCCAGGCTGACTTGGAAGACCTCGATTCCGCTGTGCTTGTCCCGTCTCAGCGCTGGAAGACCTTCTTCGTGCAGGCGCAGGGCCACGCGCTCTTCGCCAGTGGCAACGCTGCGTATTCGGTCGCACTGAAGACGTGGCTGACCAAGATGGTGCAGGACGACGCGACCTGGTCCAGCGAGCTGCATTGAGACGTTCGGGTCGTTCCGACTTGTGCGCTACTCGGCTCCAATCGTCTGGAACCCTGCGAGTTTAAAATGCCGGTCGAATGTGAACGCTTCCTTCAGCCTGTGTTTCCGCATCAAAGTGAAGGAGATGCAGTCGGTGAAGCTCACTTCCTGATCCGAGTACTTCTCGAACAGGTCCAGGGCAGCGAGCTCGTCCGATTTCTCGGGGCGAAGAACAGAGAGGATGCCGGACGTGTAGAGGGCGCGCCCTCTTTCTGCTGCGAACGCGTAGCTCGCCCTCCTCGCCAGAAGCGTCAGTAACTCGTCGAGCACGAAGTTGGTGGTGCAGCAGCGTTGATTCGCCTTCTCCAACTTGCGCCAGGTCTTCAGCGACGACTTGTGGTGCTGGTCGCGCGCAAGATACCGAGCCAAGAAACTGCCCGTATCCAGGAAAATCAATCGGCGTTCCCGTAGAGATATTTGTCGTGGTTCTCCGACAAGTCCGCTGGAGTGGGCCCCGGATGAGCTGCTCGATCTCCATAGAGGGGATCTTTATCGTGTGAACGCGCTAGCAGCTGCTCGAGACTCGTTCGAATTGTCTCGCCCAAGGACAGTCCATGCGCTCGCGCCCACCGAGCCGCTTGGTTTTTCAACTGGATAGGCAACATGATCGTCGTACGGTGCATGGCGGCGAACATAACGAGTCCGCCATAACATCGCAATCATGCCGAAAAGCCCTGTTTGGCGAGGTATCGGCGTGGCGCGCGGGGTCGGGCTGATGCTGCTCACGACCGGTCAGCTCGCCTGGGCGATCGGGCGGGCGTGAAATCGGGTCAGTACGCCGCGGCTTCCGGGATGAAGTTCGTCACCAGAATCCCCACCGCGATGCTCTTGGCGGCGCCCACCGGCTGCCTGGCAGCCGAAAGCTGCCGATACGAGACCTGATCCCCGCTCACCGAGTCGATCAAGATCAACAGCCGCCACGAGATGCCGTGTTGAACAAAGACCGCCTGAAAGTCCGCCTTCTTTAAGAGCCGCGTGGCGCCATACGGCTTCCCATCAATATCCGTGCAGGCATAACGAATCTCTTTCCCATCGTCCTGTTCCACCAGGACGTTCATGACCCAGACCTCGCCCGGATGAGGCGCGATGTAATCCGCCTTCTTCTCTGGAGGCACCTCGCCGGGAGACGGAGCCCTGGGGGCGGGAGGAGGCGGAGGTTTAATCCCGAGCACCGTCGTGACCAACTCCTTCGCGCCCGGGAAACGCGTGAGATCAAACCGCTCCGCCCACTTCTCACCCGTCGCGCTCATCAAGCGACCTCGGAAAGTCGTGCCCGTGTCATGCGCCGCCTGAAACCGAAACTTCGCCCCCGCGTGAGCGAACTCCTGCATCACTTCCAACTTAGCCCCGGGGAGGACAGTGACCTCCGGACCCAGGTGGTGCGCGAGCAGCCCTAGCGTCAGAGCGCCCGGAGTAGGAGGCACCACTTCGAGCGGCTGATACCCATCTCCCCGCCCGCGCGTGGCCGCTTCCTTTAATTTGTCCACCCCTTGAATCATCCGGGGCAGCTCATTCGTCAGGTGCAGCTCTAGATCCAGGCCCGTTGGAAACTCAGACAACTTGAGCAACGGATAGTCAGAAGAAATGTCCTGAGGCTTGCCGCGAGAAGGGATCACGCGAGCGACGCGAACCCCTGCTTCGGGATCGCCGAGCAGCTCAAACGTGTCGCTGACCGTCTCCAAAGTGCCCTTAATCACCAACCGCTCCGCATCCACCGCTGATCTCAGCTTGAGCGCGTTGAACTTCGCCTCCAACTCACGGAGAGCACCCGCGCGCCGCTGCAGTCCCGAAGACAACCGTTGCTCCACTGTCGCCAACGCGTCCGCGTCGTAGAACTGAACCGGTCGTAGGCCAGAAAGCGGCGGATCCAAAAACCGCAGATGGTCATGGCCCCAGACCAGAAACCGCGCGCGAACAATCGGAACGTGCGTCAACGGGTTCTGCACGCGACCCGGCTGCAGCGTGAGCTCACCCTCCAGCAGCTGCGGATCCGCTGCGGGACGAACCTGAACGCCCAGCTGCGCCAGCTTGCGGCTGGCGATCTGATTCAGGCGTTCGCGGGAGACCTTGGGGTTCTGTTCGTCCGCTGGCATCGCCAGTGCGGAGCTTCGCGCATTAGCGAGAGCGTTCGCGAGGCGTTTTTTCTACGCAGCCCGGCGGCCGAGCAAGCTCGCCAAGGCTTCTTCCAGGCGTGGATGTAGGAAAGTGAAGCCAGCCGCG
>JBQTKE010000133.1:0-3217 GCA_052386435.1 Myxococcaceae bacterium | reverse complement strand
TTTTCGGCGATCTCGGTGTCAACCTGCTTCGCTGCCGGTTGCCTCAAGACGCTCGCCAACGCTCTGCTCGCTACCGCGGCTACCGTCGCAGTGAGCGTGCTACTGACTTGTCCTGCAGTTTGCGTTGCCCACTGAGCCGGCTGAGTGGAGAATGGACGACGGGGAACGAACCTGAGCATGGTGACCTGGAGGTGAAGAGACAGAGCTGATGACGATCCGGTGCAACTGCGAGTTAGGAGTTGTCGCACTACTCCTCCGCGGAGTTGCCGCATGCGGACAGGAGGACAGGAGAAACAGGGGGAACCACCGCGCATAGGTACGTTTCATGGTCATCCTCGTGCATTCAGACCGGCCTCCGACCCTGCACGATTCAGCAAGCCCCATGCCCGAGAGGTTTCGGGGATTTTCGGGGATTAAAGGAACTTCAGCTGCCGCCCCTGTTTCACCGCCGGGACCGCACCTGGGTCTAAACCGCATGATGAAGAAGCACTCGAGGAAGTGGGGGGCTCTTCTGGGAGCTTGCGCCTTGGCGGGCGTGGGACTTTACGAGATGCGATGTCCCTTTGGAGCGCTGTGTCACGCGAGCGGCAAGGCCCTGACCCCGGCACAGCGCGAGCGGCTTTGCCGCTGGGGGGATGAGCTCATCAAGGCTGCGCCGGAGCAGAACTTTGCCTCCTCCTGCCGCGGGCGGCAGATGTGGCCGGTCGCGCTGCCCGTTGGACAGTGTGTGATCGCCATGGAGTCGTCGGAGGAACCAATCACCGAGTACAAGCGCTGGGTCCGTGCGTTCGCCGTGGATCCGTGCGGCTCACCCGCCCCGCCCTGACAAAGGCTGGGTTGAGCTGACTTCAGTCAGGCCGAGCTGGGAGCTGCTCCAGACGGTGGACTACGAATTGATCACACCACCCGCGAGCTCGAAAGCATGGCGATCCCCGAGCGCGAAAGCCTGCAGGGGAGTCGCGCGCGCCCTCTGGGATGGCGTCCATCCGACCCATTGCAGGAGCGCGCTTCCCTCCTCACCTTGAGCCAAGCTGTCCATCCATGCTCCCGAAAGCGAGCACAAGCGCAGCAGCACGACATGCGCCTGAGCTCCATTCAGGCTGCCCGGGGAGAAGAGCACGCCGTACTCTTCTCCCACGCGGCGACGCGAACCCAGGCACTTCACTCGGAAGAAACGCTCGCCGTCTTCCAGCGAGATCTCTGCCGGACCTGGTTCGGAACCAAGGACGAGCAGTGAGCGGCGAAGCAGTTGATCCTGGGTCAGGAGGCGACCTCTGGTCTGCCGCAGCGACAGTGAGAGCCGATAGAGCTCGCCTACTTGCGCCAGTCGCTGCTCAACCTCGCGAGGAGAAGGACTCACGGCTTCTCAAGCCCCAGGGCTTCGAGATCCGCGAGATCCTGCGGGCGACCCGCAAGCTGCTTCATGTGGGCAAGGCCCGCCGCGGAAACAATTCCAAGCCTCCTGCCTCGCCACTCGACCTCGCCTCGAGCGGCCCAGACCGCTTCGAACGGAGGGCTCACCACGTGGAGATCGAGGCTCAGGAGTGCGTCGCCCGCCGACTTGGAGACGCGCCACACTTCCCGCTCCGCGGGCGTTCCGATCCCGAATGGGATTCGCCCAGACTTGAGATTGAAGCCTAAGCCTGACGCGAGCTCAGCGACTTTCTCCTCGACCCGCACGATGTTCTCGGTGGCGTCCGAGTTCATCGTCGGATCCTCGGAGAGCAACTCGAGCTCCGCGCGCACCGTGGTGAGCGGCGTCCGAAGCTCGTGAGCGGCGTTCGCCGCGAAGCGCTGGGCCTGGTCGATGGCTCGGTTCACGCGCCGCAGAAGCTGCTCGATGGTGTCCCGCAGCTGGTCGACTTCGAGCACGTTCTCTACAGGCCCAAGCTGTGGTGGTTCATGTCTATCCACATCGAGCGATGCAAGCCGGGAACGAAGCCGTGAGAGCGGCGCGATCGTCATGCGGGAGATGGGTCGGCTTGCCAGCCACGCAACAACCCCAGCAAGCAGCGCCGCGACGAACGCGGACAGAGCAAACATTGAGGTCGGCATCGCGTGCGCGGAGGCGGCCACAGCGGTCAAGCCATTCGAGGACATCGCACGACACAATCGGAGGGTCTCTCGTCCCGTCGTCTCACACTCGCCGGACGCGGGCATTCTGACCCGTCGATCCCCAGCGACGTGCTGGCCATTCCCGTCAAAGACAGCGAAGAGGATGCCGGTGTGATTGGTTTCCTCCCGCTCTTCGCGAACGATTTCCTCGATGCGAGCCGCGAGCGCCGGCTGCTCGGGAAGCTCGTCCGCAAGCACCAGGGCGGCCTCGCGAAGGCGCCGGTCCTCCGCCCGCTGGAGCAGAAAGGCTGCAAGCGCACTCGTCGAGACCGCCGCAAGCAGCGCCGCCGCGGCTGCGGCCAGCGCCGCCCCCCAGGCCACTCTCCTGACGAGGCTGGTCTTAGGGGGCATGCTGCCCTTCCGCAAGCGCATAGCCCTCCCCGCGAAGGGTTCGGATCAGGTTGGGGCCCAGCTTTCGCCGAAGCCTGGCGATGAGAACCTCAAGACTGCCGCTCGCGGACTCGCTGGCTTCGCCCCAAACGCCCTCCAATAGATCCATCCTCGAGACGATGCGACCTGCCCGGCGGGCGAGCAGCTCCAAGATGGCCCACTCCTTCACCGTCACCGCCACGACCTTCCCGGCTCGAAGGGCGGAGCGCCCCGCGAAGTCGAGCACGACGTCCTCGTATGCGTAGATGACACCGCGCGGAAGTGAACCTCGCCGGCCGAGGGCGCGCACTCGTGCTCGCAGTTCGGCTACGGCGAACGGCTTGGCGAGAAAGTCATCCGCGCCTGCGTCGAGCCCTTCAACGCGCAGCGCGACCTGAGACAGCGCAGTCAAGAGGAGGATCGGCACGGTCGACCCATCAGCCCGCAGCTCGCGACAGAGGTCGAGCCCGAAACCGTCCGGGAGGCGCAGGTCGAGCACGATGAGATCGGTGCCCTCCACAACACGTTCGCGGGCCGCATCCAGGTCTGCGGCGGTGGCGACCGCGAATCCGTCGGACTTGAGCGCGCGCGCCACTACGCTTCGAACGTCCGCTTCGTCATCCACCACCAGCACGCGCATCGATCTAACCTACCACTCCGGAGGTGGAGCCCTCGTTGCCCGCCGCCTTCGACTCGCCGAAGCGCAGGTAGAGCGCCGGCATCAGTACGAGGT
>JBQTKE010000132.1:0-2019 GCA_052386435.1 Myxococcaceae bacterium | reverse complement strand
CCTTCACAACAGCGAGAACCGCCGCCATGCCATTCGTCATCGTCTGGGCCTGTAGATCCACGTCTCGAGTCGGTCGACGCAGATCATAGGCGGCCAACAGAACCCCACCCTTCAGAACCAAATTCTTCGCGTGCTTGGAGTCGGCCAATCGGTCGAGAAATCCCTCCATCGCGTAGAGGTGGAACAGTTCCTCGGTTCTTCGTCGTTCAGATTTCGCCTTGGCCCGTAGTGCCAAGTATGCGCGACCGTCTGGTCGTGCCTTCGTGGGCCTCTCGGTCATTGCAGCACCTCGAGCGCGCTCGTCAAGGACGCCATGCTTCTGGGAAACGATTTTGCCACCTTCAAAAGCTTGGCCGGCGAGGACCCCCGGCGACGAAGCCACCGGCGCAGCGCCTCCCTTCCCAGTTCTCGTCCCTCGTGACCACTCATCCTGAACGCATCCACGATGGAGCGCTCTGGGCGGTAGATGCCAATGCTGGTGTCCTGATCGAGCCGGAATGGCTCGCGCCCGATTTCAAAAGTCCTTGGGTCGAAGCGATGCCAGGCGATCGGCAGATCGAGCTTGGGAATCCAAATATTGTTCGGCAACGCGATGTCCGACGCTGACGGGATCGCATCAGTCAACCCGTGCTCCGCCAGTGCCGTGGCAAGGCACAGTGTTGCCTTCGGTGCACGGTGGGCTGCCGCGATGAGCTCAAGGTTGACCGTCTCTTCCGCAGACGCCTGGCGATAGAGCCCGCGACCGATGGTGGTGAGCCGTCCTTCATCCCTGAAACGGTAGATCCGCCATTTCGTCAGACCGGCCTTCCGCGCCTCGGAGTACCCGAACGTTGCTGGCAGACCTTTCAGAGAATCGCGCATGGCCTATCTCCCCTGTGGAGGCGTCCGGAACAATTCTACCTACTATCGCGTGTTCTAGGAAGGATTGTTCCGGCAGGCGTTTCTATCTCGTCGAGCTCAAACAGCCGGACGTCGTCGGAGGGGATTCGAATGGAGCGCTGAATCCGTATCGACCCCAGGCGCCCGGCCTCGATCAGCGCGTAGACCGTGGCGGTGCACACGCTCCATCGCTCGGCCACCTGCTTCACCGTGAGGAGCTGATCGGCGGCAATCGGTTTTCTTGGTACCAAATGGGTACCAAAACCCGTGCGAACCGGTGGAGAACCTCTCACATCCTGGACGGGCTCTGCTTCCCCACGCTCCAGAGATTCCAACGACTTGTCATCCGGTGCGAACTCCTGCGAAGAGCCGGAGCCGCCCTTCTCTCCGCTCATAACCGATTGGTCCCAGGTTCGAATCCTGGAGGGCGCATAGTTTTTCCTGTTCCTCGTCTCGCGGTTTGGTCCGGGCCCGTTCTCTGGCTCAGTCAGATGTCGGCGTAAGTGCCTAGAAGGGCGTCTGAAAGTCCGGTCTGACGCCCTCCGATGACATCGCGTGGCAGAGCGGAAACTGGTGCCTTCGAGCGCCGATAACTCTCCAACGACGGACAACCGTAAGGGATCAGGTACAGCCATGGACGTTTCGAAATCGGCACCGCTGGTGCTCGCAAGAAGGATGATGAAGGGCTCGGACATTGCCGACCGCGTGAATGACGCCGGCAAGAAGGACCGGACGATCACCGCGAACGAGTGCGATTCCTTCGCCGCGGCGAACCCCTCGCGAGCCACCGATGCAAACCTGCTCAAAGAGCACGTGTCGATCTACGCTGACGCGGGCCCCATCGGGAAAGCCCAGATCTGGGCAATCGCGCTCTTGGGGTGAGCGGTCGGCCGAGCGCGTCCCTTCCGAAGGTGACCCCTCAACGTGAAAGAAGCACCCAGTTCCCTGTCGGACTTTCAGCTCAGGCCACTGGCCGTCCCGGATGTGACCTCTGGCAAGACAGTGGCGGACGGGTCGACGATTCTTGCCTGAGTTGAACGAAGCCGCTTCGCGGCAGTAGGGGCTGGAGGGCAGCCGAAGCTCTGAGGAGGTTCGGACCTACTCCGTTGGGGAGCCTTTCCCGTAGACCTTGTGGAACCG
>JBQTKE010000131.1:0-9989 GCA_052386435.1 Myxococcaceae bacterium | reverse complement strand
TAAGGTGGTCCACGACCCGGTTTGCGGCATGGAGGTGGACGCCCAATACCCTCGCGGCGGCAGCTCTGTGCATGGAGGAGAGACCTATTTTTTCTGCAGTGAAAATTGCAGGAAGAAGTTCGAGGCGGCGCCACAGAAGTTTCTCGCTGCGAAGAAGAATGCCGTGCCGCTCTCAGCACCCGCCGGGACCACCTACGTGTGCCCCATGGATCCGGAGGTCCGTCAATCCACGCAAGGCGCCTGTCCCAAGTGCGGCATGGCACTGGAACCGGAGGTGCCCGTGGTCACGCGCTCCCAGACGAGCTGGGTTTGCCCGATGCATCCGGAAGTCATCCGAGATGAGCCGGGTAGTTGCCCCATATGCGGGATGGCGCTCGAGCCACGCACCGTGGAGTTGGGGGACGCTGAGAACCCGGAGCTCGCGGACATGCGTCGGCGCTTCTGGGTGAGCCTGGCCTTCACGGTTCCGGTGTTTCTGCTGGGAATGGCAGAGATGGTTCCGCCTCTGGCGTCTCGGCTCGATGCTCTGGGAAGGGGTTTGAACTGGCTCCAACTTGCTCTCGCCACTCCCGTTGTCCTCTGGGGCGGTTGGCCCTTCTTCGCGCGCGGGTGGACTTCGGTGCGCAATCGGCACCTGAACATGTTCACACTGATTGCGCTGGGAACGGGCGTAGCCTTTCTCTTCAGCGTCTTCGTCACGCTGTTCCCGCAGCTGCTGCCGCATTCCTCAAGGGCCCACGGGGGGCGCGCGCCTGTCTATTTCGAGGCGGCCGCCGTCATCACGGTGCTCGTGCTCATGGGGCAAGTGCTGGAGCTTCGTGCGCGGCATGCAACCTCAGGCGCAATTCGCGCTCTGCTTGGTTTGGCTCCGAAGACTGCGCGCCGCGTAGACCCCTCCTGTGGCGAGTCTGACGTGCCTCTTGAGCTGGTCCAGGTGGGCGACGTCCTTCGCGTCCGGCCTGGGGAGAAGATTCCGGTTGATGGACGGGTGACGGAGGGAAGCAGCGCCGTCGATGAGTCGATGCTCACGGGTGAGCCCATCCCGGTGGAGAAGGTGTCCGGAACTGCCGTTACGGGCGGCACCCTCAACCAAACTGGCAGCTTCTTGATGCGTGCTCAGCGCGTCGGGAAGGACACGCTGCTCGCGCAGATTGTCCAGCGCGTCAGTGAGGCGCAACGCAGTCGTGCGCCCATCCAGCGTCTGGCGGACAAGGTGGCCGCGTGGTTCGTCCCTCTCGTCATCGTTGCGTCAGTCTTAACTGCGGTGGTCTGGAGCGTGCTTGGCCCAGAACCTCGGTTGGCCTACGCGCTGGTGAACGCGGTGGCGGTGCTCATCATCGCTTGTCCCTGCGCCCTCGGTTTGGCGACGCCGATGTCCATCATGGTAGCGACGGGGCGGGGCGCTCGAGCCGGCATCCTCATCCGTGATGCAGAAGCGCTGGAAACCTTCGAGCGCGTGAACGTGCTCGTCGTCGACAAGACTGGCACGCTGACGGAGGGCAAGCCTCGGTTGGTGTCTGTCGTTCCGGTCGAAGGTTTTGATGAGTCCAGGCTGCTCCGACTGGCCGCCTCTCTGGAGCGGGGAAGTGAGCATCCACTGTCAGCTGCCGTCGTGCGTGGCGGCGAGGAGCGGGGAGTCACTTTCGGAGCGGTACAGAAGTTTGCGTCTCTCACCGGACGCGGCATCACCGGCCTCGTCGACGACGAACAGGTTGCTATCGGCAACGAAGCCCTGTTGCGCGAGCTGCAGGTCAGTATGGGCTCGTTCTCGGACCGGGTCGATTCGCTGCGTCGCGAGGGGCAGACGGTGATGTACGTCGTGATTGCTCGACGCGTGGTCGGGTTGCTTGGCGTGGCGGATCCCATCAAGCAGGGCGCGGCCGAAGTCCTGAACGCGCTCCGGGAGGAAGGCATCCGCATCGTCATGTTGACGGGCGACAACCGCACCACAGCGATGTCGGTGGCTCGTGCACTCGGTATTAATGAAGTCGAGGCGGACGTGCGGCCGGAAGAGAAGGCGGACGTCATCGCTCGGCTGCGCGCCCAAGGAGGCACGGTTGCCATGGCGGGGGACGGAGTGAACGACGCTCCCGCGCTCGCGGCTGCGCACGTAGGCATTGCCATGGGCACAGGTACGGACATCGCCATGGAGAGCGCAGGCATTACCCTTGTGAAGGGAGACCTGCGGGGTATTGCCCGGGCGCGCCGTCTGAGCCGCGCGACGCTGAGGAACATCCGTCAGAACCTCTTCTTCGCATTCCTCTACAACGTCATCGGCGTACCGGTCGCGGCGGGCGTGCTCTATCCGGTCTTCGGGTTGCTCCTGAGCCCGATGCTGGCGAGCGCGGCGATGAGCCTGTCCTCGGTCTCGGTCATCGCAAACTCGCTGCGGCTGCGCAGGACGGCCTTGTGAGGTTCTGGCTCAAGCAGCGTGGCCTGGAGGAACGCTATGGGACGAGGTTCCCCCCTCGGCGGCATGATTTTTCCTGAGGCTGCGACCTGCGGACATAATGCCAGGCATGTAGGGCACGGGCTGTCACGGCTTGTCCCTGTGCTGCCTATGGGAAGGGTGGCGTTCACTCCTCCCAGCTCTCTTCGGATTCGCGCTGAGCCAAACGGCGATGGGTCGGCCCGTTTCGTTCGTGGGCTCGACGATGGTGATGAGCACCGGCCAGCCCATGATGGCGAGCCTGACGCTGGACCACACCCCGTTCCGGCGCTTCTCGTTCGGTCTCAACTACCAGTGGCTCTCCAGGCGGGATGGGCCGGTGCACGTGCTGGCTCCGCAGAGCAGCTTGCTGGCCTTCCGTTACAACGCCTTGGAGTGGCAGGCAAACGCGTTCGCTACCGTGGCTCTTGGTGGTTTGCGGCGGGCTGGTCAGAACGAAGCAGCTGGCTTCGTGGCGCTGGAGGCGGACGCCGAGAGCCGGCGCTGGTACGTCTTGGCCGGCGCCCGCTATCTCCGTGGAGTGAGAGGCTTCGAGGACTTTCAAGCAACCGGACGGGTTGGGCTCGCTCCGTTTCAGGGCGAGTTCGATGTGCTCAATCCATGGGTGGTGCTGCAGTATCAGTACATGCCGGGCTTCGATTCCAGGCACGTCATCACGCCGATGTTGCGGTTGTTGTACCAGGGCGTTCAGCTGGAAGTCGGCTCAAGCCTGCGAGGCGAGTGGACGGTGAATTTCGCAGCGGAGCTATGAAGGAGCGCGGCACATGAAGACGTGGAAGGGATTCGTTGTTGCTTGCGCGCTGATGTCCAGCGCTCCGGCGCTTGCCGCAGAAGTTCAAGTCACCATCAAGGGCATGGTGTGTTCCTTCTGCGCGACAGGCCTGAAAAAGACGCTGGGCGCCGAAAAGGGGATTCAGGCCGTCAACGTGAGCCTGGAGAAGAAGCGGGTCACGCTGCAGGTGGATCCGAAGCATGCTCCCTCCGATGACCGTATCCGCGAACTCGTGAAGGACGCCGGATACGACGTCGTCAGCGTCGAACGCCCGGAAGAGAAGGCGGTCCAAGGGAGCGCCTCGTGAAGCGTCTCCTCTCCACCGTCAGTTTGTTCGCTTCAACCAGCACGCTGCTTTGCTGCGCCCTGCCGGCGTTGTTTGTCGCACTCGGTGCCGGAAGTGTTTTCGCAGGGCTCGTTTCCGCGGTGCCGCAACTGACTTGGTTGTCGGAGCACAAGGCGCTCACCTTTGGCTTGGCGGCGTCTCTGCTGCTCGTGAGCAGCGCCCTGCAGATCAGCGCGCGACGTAAAGCTTGTCCGTCAAACCCTGCGCTCGCCGATGCCTGCCGGACCACGCGGAGCTGGGGCGGCACGGCCCTCTGGCTTTCTTGCGCCTTCTTCTGCATTGGAGCCTTTTTCGCCTTCGTCCCATCTCTGCTGGGATGAGCCTGAAGGCACCAACGACCAAAGTGGAGAGTCTTTCGCGAGATGCGCTCAATCAGGCAATGGCCAAGCTGGCGGCGGGAGATCGCGCGCAGGCTCCGATTGTCTTCAATGGGCTCTGGGTGGCCGTCCAAGCCTTCTGCTCGCACGCGCTTGGCGATGCGCACGCAGACGACGCCGCGCAGAGGGCACTGGTGCGCGTCTTC
Organism: Myxococcaceae bacterium; assembly: GCA_052386435.1. Taxonomy (GTDB): domain Bacteria; phylum Myxococcota; class Myxococcia; order Myxococcales; family Myxococcaceae; genus JBQTKE01. Next base: position 5,899 of record JBQTKE010000131.1, on the reverse strand, counting down.
GAGCAAGCGAGTGAGTTTGACGTTCAGCGGGACGTCCGGGCATGGGCGCTGGAGATTGCGTTGTGGGAATGCCGCACGGAGCTGCGTCGGCGTTCTCGCTCGCGTGAAGCGCCGATGGAAGCGCCCGAGGTGCCGCACGTTGTTGATGAACGGCTGTCGCCCGAAGCCAGCGTCGGGCAGCGCGAGCTTGCTCATGCTCTCGACTCCGCCATGGCGGCGCTCGGCGAAGGTGACCGCGAAACGCTGCGGGCGCTCCTCAGTGAGGAGCTGCCAGATGTGCCTGCGGCCACTTGGCGGAAGCGCAAGGAACGCGCTTTGAGGAGGCTGAAGTTGGTCTGGAGGTCGCTGCATGAAGGCGAATGACAACGTTGAGAAGCCAGAGGCGTTCGCCGCCGCCGTACGCGCGTATGAATGGGGCAGGGCGCGCTGGGCCTTCGCCTGGGCCTCGCCCGTGCTGCTCATTCCGTTTGTTTCCTGGGCAATCAGCGGCCGGACCGTGAGCCAGATGATGCTGGGCGCAGCGCTCTTTGTGGTCGCCATCTTTGGGCTTTGGCATGGGCAAGGGCTTGCTGCCGCAGTGCCGCTCGGATTGAAGGCAGGCCTCGTGCCTTTGGGGCTCGCTCACGCGGCGCGCTTGTACGGACATGTCTGCACGCCCGCGGGATGCACCTCGCTTTGCGTTCCTGCATGCGTTGCGGGCGGTATGGCGGCCGGGCTCGTCGTCGCGTTCGCGGCGCGGCGCTCGAAGCGTCCCCACCTTGTCCTCGCCGGTGCGACCACCGTGGCGCTTCTCACCGGCGGGCTTGGTTGCGCTTGCGTCGGTTATAGCGGGCTTATCGGAATGACGGCGGGGCTCGCGGTGACGTTGGTGGGTACAGCTACTTTTCGACGAAGGTCGGTATGAGCAATGCGATGAGATGGGTTGCGGGTACCGTGGTCGCTCTCCTTCTGAGCTCGTGCGCTGCCGCGAGCAAAACCTCGCTGCAGCCTGCGAGCGAAGAAACGTCGAACACCCGTCCAGTCCTCAAGCGTCCCGGCGAAGCAGACCTTGGTGATCGGACGGTGTGCCCGGTCACCGGCGACGAACTCGTCGTGGCTACTGACACGCTGAAAGTCGAGCACCAGGGCAGGACCTATCATCTGTGCTGCGACAGCTGCGAGGACGACTTCCGGTCGAACCCGGAGAAGGGAGCGGTGTCGGCGGTAGCGGTCCCGGTCGTAGACAGCACGACGACGAAGCAAGTCGACCGCATTCGGGCGCAGCTGCATGGCGCGTCGACGCTCCGAGCGGGTCTCTCCCAGACTCTCCACCTGGAGCTCAGGGACGCTCAGTCAGGAACGCCTGTTGTGCTGGAACCGCTGCTCGGCGCTGCAGGTCATGTGATTGTCGTGTCTTCCGACCGGACCGAGTTCATGCACCTTCATGCAGAAGGCGATGGTGCCACCGCGGCTGACGCAGGCCATGGTGGGCACGGAGGTCACGGCGGCCACGGAGGGACGGGTACCACTGGCTCCGTTGGTGTTGGCGGGGTCAGCTTCAACGTGCGGTTCGCGAAGAAGGGCTTGTACAAGCTCTTCGCCCAAGTCCAGGTCGCTGGCGCCGGAGTGACCGTGCCCTACGTCGTGTGGGTAAGCTGAACGTCCATGGCCTCACGGTCAAGCGACGCCTGCCTGGGTTGAAGCTTTGAACGAGCATCTCCTGCCGTCTCTGGCTGAACTCGTCGCGCATGCATCGCGACCGTGAATCGAGTCGGGAGGCGGCTTTCAACTTCTTTTTCAACTTCGACTTCAACCGGAAGGTGAACCGACCGCTGGTCTCCGAGTTGGCCACGGGTGGGCACAGCTGGGAATTCTTGGTACCACTGTTTCTGCGAATGCAAGAGCCTCCCACGCGAACCCTCAAGAACCCGCAACCCTCCGCCCTGGATGCGGACTTTCTCCAGGGTGGTGACGAGATGGGCGCCCTGATGCGGGCCGCGGACTGGTCGCGTACGCCGCTTGGGCCGGTCGAGGCGTGGCCACAAAGCCTTCGCTCGGCGCTGAGCATCTGCATTGGCTCGCGCTTCCCTATTGCCCTTTATTGGGGCCCGAAACTCGCCCTGCTTTACAACGACGCTTGGAGTCCCATCCTCGGCGGCAAGCACCCGTTGGCGCTGGGGCAGAGCGGGAAAGAGGTGTGGCCAGAGATCTGGGGCACCATAGGACCGCTTTTCGACCAAGTGCAGGCCACTGGGGAGGGTGTCTATCAGGAGGATTCCCTTCTTCTGATGCACCGCCATGGATACACGGAGGAGTGCTATTTCAACTACACCTTCAGCCCAATTAGAGGTGAAGGCGGACGCGTAGAAGGCATTTTCAACGCCGTCATCGAGACCACATTTCGCGTGATTGCCGAGCGGCGGACTCGGATCCTCCGCGAGCTCGGGGAACGTACCGCCGGGGCGCGTTCCCCTCAGGATGCATGCACTCTGGCCGCGGCGAGCCTTGCATCGGCCCCTCACGACGTCCCGTTCTGCGCGCTCTACCTCGTCGAAGAATCAGCCTCCCAAGCGCGTCTCGCGGCGTGCTCCTACGCCATTTCGGGAGGACCCGCGGCCCCGGAATTCATCTCCCTGGTAGATACGAACGCGCCTTGGCCGCTCTCAAACGCTCTCCATTCGGGTCGCGTCGAAGTCATCACCGACGTGGCCGAGCGATTCTCGGTTCACCTGCCGGGAGGCCCGTGGCCCGACCCCGTCAGTTCGGCGCTGGTCGCACCGCTGAAGGCAGGTACAGCGGGCGGCACATCCGGGTTCCTCATTATCGGCGCGAGTCCCAGGCGGGCCATTGATGAGGAGTACCGCCAGTTCGCGGAACGGGCCGCATCGCATGTCGCTGCAGTCATCTCGAACGCGACGGCCTACGAGTTAGAGCGCAAGCGGGCAGAGGCGTTGGCAGAAATTGACCGAACGAAGACAGCCTTCTTCTCGAACGTCAGTCACGAGTTTCGCACCCCACTGACCCTGATGCTCGCGCCCACCGAGGAGGCGCTCGCCTCTCCTGAGCGCGCCCTGCGCGGAGCCGAGTTGGAGCGAGTCCATCGCAACGAGCTGCGCCTCTTGAAGCTCGTCAACACGCTCCTCGACTTCAGCCGCATAGAGGCCGGACGTGCCCAGGCCCAATATCAGCAGACAGACTTGAGCGCTTTCACGTCTGACTTGGCGAGCGCTTTTCGCTCGTTGGTGGAAAAGGCAGGTTTGACGCTCACGGTGGACTGTCCGCCCTTGCCCGAGCCCGTCTACATAGACCGAGACATGTACGAGAAGGTTGTCCTCAATCTCCTTTCGAACGCCTTCAAGTTCACTTTCGAAGGCGGCATCAGCGTGTCGCTGGAATTGAACGAAGGCCGTGCCCGGCTCGTCGTCGCAGACACGGGGACGGGTATCCCGGAAGCGGAGCTGCCCCACCTCTTCGAGCGGTTCCACCGGGTAGAGGGTTCCAGGGGGAGGAGCTACGAAGGGAGCGGTATCGGACTGGCCCTGGTGCAGGAGTTGGCCAAGTTGCACGGTGGGAGCGTGTCCGCCGAGAGTCGCGTCAACCAAGGCAGTCGATTTATCGTCTCGCTTCCACTCGGCAAGTCGCACTTGCCGTCCGAGCGCATCGAGGCGGCACCGACGCGGCTCTCCACGAAAGTGGGAGCGGCTCCATTCCTCGACGAAGCCTCTCAGTGGCTGGAAGCAGGGAGTGCCGCGCCGATCCTAGACGCGCCTGCCGCGCGCGCCCGCACTCCTCAAGCCCCGGGCTACGTCCTCCTCGTAGATGACAATGCGGACATGCGCGACTACGTGCGGCACCTCCTTGTGGCACAAGGTTGGGATGTTGAAGCGGTGGGTGACGGCGAGGCGGCCCTCCGTAACATCAGCGCCCGTCTTCCAGACTTGGTGCTCACCGACGTCATGATGCCGAAGGTGAATGGCTTTGAGCTGCTTCGCGCGTTGCGCAAGGACGAGAGGACGCGACTGGTGCCCGTCATTCTCTTGTCTGCACGCACGGGAGGTGAGGCCCAGGTGGAAGGTCTGGACGCCGGAGCAGACGACTACTTGGAAAAGCCATTCGTGGCACGGGAGTTGTTGGCCCGCGTCCGCACGCATCTCAACACGGCGCGCACCCGGCAGGAAGCAGCCCGAATCTCGGAGGCAGCGCGGATGACGGCCGAGAAGGAACGCACCCGGCTGCAGGGATTGCTCAGCCAAGTCCCCGCCATCGTCAACTTCTTGCGAGGGCCCGACCTAGTCTGGGAGTTTGCACATCCGATTGCCATCAAGACGCTCGGGGGGCGGGAGCTGTTGGGCAAGCCTCTCTTGGAGGCAGTGCCCGAGCATCGAAACCAACCCTTCGCTGAGATGCTCAAACGTGTGTATCGAACCGGCGAGATGCTCGGTGGCAAAGAGGCTCTGGTGAAGATTTTGCACCCCGAAACGGGTGCTCTCGTCGACACCTACTGGAACTTCACCTATCTGCCCGTTCGCAACGCTTCGGGCGACGTGGAAGGGGTGATGACCTTCGACATCGAGGTGACTGACCAGGTGCTCGCCCGAAGGAAAGCTGAGGCGCTGACAGAGGAATTGAGGATCGCCAACCAACGCAAGGACGAGTTCCTCGCGATGCTTGCGCACGAGCTTAGAAATCCAATGGCCGCCATCAGCATGGCGCTCTCGATGCTGGAGCGGACTGAAGGCGATGCGGTCAAGACCACCAAGCACCGGGAGGTTGCCCGGCGGCAGATTGGGAACCTCGAGCGACTCGTTGATGACCTTCTCGATGTGTCCCGCATCACGAGAGGCAAGGTGGAGCTTCGCAAGGAAGAGGTCGACCTTGCAATGCTCGTCCAGAACGCGCTCACCGCTACCCGGCCCGCAATCGACGCGCGGGGGCATGAGTTGTCGGTCACGCTTGCTGCTGGTGCGTTCCGCATGGAGGCAGACGCAACGCGGTTGGAACAGGTGGTGGTGAACCTCCTCACCAACGCAGCGAAGTACACTGAGTTTGGTGGCAGCTTAACTGTGCGCCTCTCCAGGGACGTGTTGGCAGGATCTCCACAGGCCATCCTGAGCGTGCGTGATACCGGCCGCGGCATTCCCGAGGCCATGCTCGACAAGGTGTTCGATATGTTCGTCCAGGTCTCTCCCACAATTGACCGGAGCACCGGCGGACTGGGGCTTGGGCTCACCCTCGTGAGACGTCTCGTAGAACTGCACGAGGGTACCGTCGTCGCTCACAGCAAGGGGCCTGGAAAGGGGAGCGAGTTCGTCGTGCGTCTACCGCTTGCAAAGGAGCCACCCACCTCAGTTGTCCAGCAGCGCCAATCCGACGAGCAGTATCTTGCCGCTGGACGAAAGCGACGGATCGTCCTTGTGGAGGATTCGGAGGACGTGCGCGACACCCTCAAAGAGCTCCTCGAGGACCTGGGGCACGAGGTCACCGTCGCCGTGAATGGATTGGAAGGGGCGGCCAAGTTGCTGGAGTTGCGACCCGATGTGGCTTTGGTTGACGTAGGTTTGCCCGGGATAGACGGATACGAAGTTGCCCGGCGTGTCCGCTCCGCACCTGGTGGCGAGAAGCTCTACCTCGTCGCCTTGACTGGCTACGGAGGTCCGGAGGCCAAGGCGAAGGCAGAAGCGGCGGGCTTCGACTTGCACCTTACGAAGCCCGTCAACATCAATGAGCTGCCCCAGATAGTGAACCGTTCTCGCTCTCTGAATTGAACACAGAACCAGCGTGGACGCCGGGACGGTCTCACGATGGGAGCGTGGCGTAGAAGAGCCCATGGGGCGCGAACGAGCGGCTATTACGGCTCATGGTCCGCGCGGGCGACGTGGTCGGGGACCACGCCGCCCGCGCCGTGAAGCTTCAGCGAAGT
>JBQTKE010000130.1:0-3288 GCA_052386435.1 Myxococcaceae bacterium | reverse complement strand
ACGCAGTTGTGCCTTCTGCAATCGAACCGGACCCTGCGACTGGAGTGCCGTCAGTTCGTTTCGCTAACCCGTATGGGAGAGAAGAGCGACTGTCTGTGGGTCAATTCAAGGCCCGGTTGGTGGTGGCCAGCTCTTCGGCGGTCAAGCCGCCGGAACCGCCCTCCAAGCTCTCCCGCCTCTTCGCATGGGTGAAGGGCTGATGTTCGTTTCATTTTTCGTGCGACGGTCTCCACTACAGATGGGCGCGGCGAGGTCTCAGCCGGCGAAGCCGACTTCAGCGTCCCCCTGCCGCGAAGCGCTCGTTCAACTGATCCACATTGACGCTAGAGTGCCGCGCCGTGCGTTGGACACTGGCGCTGCTCTTCTTTCTCGGCTCGGTGCGGGCGTTGGCGGTCGCGCCCTCTGTGCCGTGGTTCGTGATCGAGACGGAGCACTTCTACGTTCACTACCACCAGGGTCCCGGCCAGGAAGCGCTGGCGCAGAAAGTCGCGCGCGTCTGCGAGAAGGCCCATGAACTGCTGAGTCCGCGATTGCAGTGGGCGCCCCGCCGCAAGACGGAGGTCATTCTCACCGACGACGCGGACAGTCCCAACGGTTCGGCCAACACCTATCTGCGCCCGGTGCTCACGCTCTACGCGGAGGTTCCGGACGACACGTCCGTGCTCAATGACTACGACGATTGGCTCTGGACGCTGATCGTTCATGAGTACACGCACATTCTTCATCTCGACAACGTGAGTGGTTTCCCCTCGTGGGTGAACGCCATCTTCGGAAAGATGTGGCTGCCCAACGCTCTGCTGCCGCGTTGGTACACCGAAGGGTTGGCGACGTTCGAAGAGACCAACCATTCCTCCGGTGGACGGCTCCGCTCTTCGCTCTTCGACATGTGGCTGCGCGCGACAGTGATCGACGGGAAGCCGTTCAAGCTCCACAGCACGTCCAACAACCCGCTCCCGTGGCCGCGCGGCAACGTCGCGTACCTTTACGGCGGTCATTTTCTGAAGTTCATCGCCGAACGTTCGACGCTCGCTCGCAGCGGTGCTCCAGAACGATCGCTTGGTCTGCAACACACCGCATCGGGCTCAAGCAACGCTGCGCCCAGCGGCCCGGGCGAGACGGGGTTCGCCCGGTTCAATTCGCATTACGGCGCGCGCATTCTCCCTTACGCGCTCAACGTCACCGCGGCAGACGAGCTTGGTCTCTCCTACGTGCAGCTCTACGACGCGTGGCAGAAGGCGCTCGCCTTCGACGTCGGACAGCAGCTGGATCCGCTGAAGAAGCTGGGGCTCACGGCCTTCCAGGTCCTCACCAACCAAGGTGAAGGCACCGACCAAGGGCGATTCACACACGACGGTTCGCGCATCTTCTACGTCGAGTCCGGACCCAACCGACGGCCGGCGATCCGCTCGATGAAACTGGACGGCAGCGACAACCGGCACGAGGTGCGGCTGTGGACCGACGCGCTTTTCGCCTTGGCGCCGGATGATTCACGCCTGGTCTTCGCGTCGCCGGACATCTTCAATCAGTTCTACACCTACGACGATCTCTACGAGGTGAACCTCCGCACGGGCGCACAGGAGCGGCTCAGTCACGGTCTGCGCGGCACCGAACCGGTCTACAGCCCCGACGGGAAGCACATCGCCTTTGTCGGTCGAGCGGGCGGCGGTCGAACGTATCTGGGGATCCTCGATCGCGAGCGGCGAACGCTGCGGCGAGTTGTCGAGGGGGCCATTCAGACGAAGGTCTTCACGCCCGCATACAGTCCAGACGGTGGCGCGCTGGTCTTCTCTCAGCAGACCGCCCAAGGCCGCGCTTTGCGGCGGGTCGATCTCAAAACGGCCCAGGTTGACACGCTCGTCGATCACCCGTCGATGAACCTCCAGCCGCGTTTCACTGGCGCCGACACCCTGCTCTTCGCGTCGGATCGCTCGGGCATTTACAACCTCTACGCGCTCGATCTGCGCAGCGGGACGATCACGACGCTCACCAATGTCACCACGGGCGCGCTTCGGCCGGATCCATCCCCGGATGGGAAGCGCGTCGTCTTCAGCTCATACTCTTCACGGGGGAACGACATCGCGATCGCGGACATCGCACCCGGGCGGGCTCTCCCCGAGCGGCCGCCGCGACCTGAACCCATCTACCGCGACGATCCGAATCAGACACGGCCGGTGCGCCCTTACTCGCAGTGGCGCACGATGCTTCCGCAGTACTGGCTGCCGTTGCTGGGGCAGGACCCCGTAGGAGTAGCGTTGGGAGTCAGCACCAGCGGCGGAGACATCACCGGACGACAATCGTGGAGCCTCTCCGCGGGCTACGGCCTTGGCTCTAAAGAGCCAAGCGCGGCGGCGGGCTATTCGGTGAGCTTGCTCTATCCAACGCTCAACTTCTCCGCGAGCACTTCGATCGCCCAGGCACCTGGCTTCCTGCAGGGTCTCTACGACCGACACTACGCCCTCGGCGCGAGCGCGACGTTCCCCTACGACGGCATCGACAGCTCAATGGCGGTGGCGCTGAGTTACCAATACCGATTCATCGATCCGACGTACGAAGTCGCGCTCGACCCTGGCTCTGGCGTTCCCCTCCTCCCTCGTCGCGGAAGCGTGGGTGCGGTGAGTCTGTCGTGGAGCTGGACCAACGCACGACGCTGGGCCTTCGCGATCAGCGGCGCGGAAGGTCACGCGTTGGCGTTGGCGCTGACCAAGTCCGCGCGTCCGTTTGGAGGCAGCTTCGATTTCACGACGGCTGACGCCCGGTACCAGGGCTACCTCCGCATGCCGTGGGCGCAGCACCACGTCCTCGCCGTGCGCCTCACCGGCGGCGCGGCCTTGGGAGACGCCGGCATCAACGCGATCTATTCGTTGGGTGGAATCTCGCTTAACGATCCTGTGCTGCAACTCTTCAGAGGCCAGCGGTTCGGTGCCGGATTCTTGCGCGGGTACCCTTCCGGCGCGTTCGCGGGCAATGCGTACGGACTGGGCACCGCCGAATACCGCTTTCCGCTGGTGAACCTCGACGCTGGCTCCGGGACCCTCCCGCTCTACTTTCGCCGGCTGCACGGTGCTGTCTTCGCGGATGTGGCAACGATTGCCCGCGAATTACCCCTCTTCGAACCGCTCACACCCTCCGTGGGAGCCGAACTGCGGAGCGAGCTCACGGTGGGCTACGGGCTCATCACCGAGCTGCGTCTGGGTCTGGCGCGCGGGTTCGCCCGGAAGGGAATTTGGGACGTGTACCTGACCGCTGGCTCGTCATTCTGACAGGCTGCGTTACGGCCATTTGCCCTCA
>JBQTKE010000129.1:0-3148 GCA_052386435.1 Myxococcaceae bacterium | reverse complement strand
GGCGGACTCGCGCTTCGCCGGGCGGGAGAGCGTGCTGCTCGATCACGCGGCGCAGGTGCTCTGCGGTCCCATTGGGGAGAAGCCCCCGTTCAGCGGCGTGCTCTATCTGAACAAGAGCAGCCGGGAGGACGATGCGCTCGAGTCGTATTTGGAGCTGTGCACCGCAGTGGGGCATCTGGTGGGCTCCGCGGTCGAGAAGTTCGACATTCGCCACCGGGCGCCAGACGAGGGGCGGCTGCGTACCTCGTTGGATCGCAACCTTCCTCCCGAGATCGTGGATCGCCGGCTCACCGAGATCGCTCAACACGGTCCTTCGCGCGTCGTTCACCTCCAGGAGCAGGTGGTGTCACTGCTCTCTGTAGAGTTGGTGGGGGCGTTCAAGCTTCCCGTGGCCAAGCTTGGTCAATACCTCACGATGTTTCAGCAGCGCGTGCGCGGGGTGGTGTTCAGCTTCGAAGGCGGCATCGTGGAGATCACTGGTGACTCCGCGCTGGCCGTGTTTGGCGCGCCCTACGGCAAGGAGAACGATGCTCTGCGGGCCGTCCGTGCCGCGCTCTCTATCCGTTCGGACTGGACAAAGCAGCAGACAGAGTTCCCCCCGCTTCGAGTGGGAGTGCACACCGGCAAGGTGGTCGCGGGCACCATCGGGACGCCTCTTTGGGCGGAGTTCACGGTGGTCGGTGAAACCGCATCCTTGGCCTCAAAGGTGCGTGGCTTCGCCAAACCCTCGCAAGTGCTCATGACCGGTAAAACGCTCGGCGCGGTGGGCGCCCGTTTCGAGGTCACGGCGCTGGGAGAACGGAAGCTTGAAGACGGGGGTAAGGTGGCTTTGTTCGAGGTCCTGGAAGAGGATCTGGGACAAAGTACCGCCTCCGGCACTCTCCGTAACTCGGACTAGCTGACGACCGATGTCGAGCTCCCAGCACCCCTTTCCGCCCAGTGGGCGACTCCGGCCTTTCAAGCCAGCGCCATGGGGTCGCTACATGTTATTGGCGCCGCTGACCACGGGCGGCATGGGCGAGCTGTTCCTGGGGCGGCTGGAAGGGTCACACGGGTTCGAGAAGCTCTGCGTGATCAAACGGATCCTCGCGAACCTCGCGTCGGATCCGGAAGTGCTGGGGCGGTTTCTTCAGGAAGCGAAGACGGTGGCGCGGCTGTCCCACGGCGCGGTCGCCCAAGTGTTGGATTTGGGCATTCACGAGAACGCGCCCTACCTCGTGATGGAGCACGTGGATGGGAAGGATCTGCGCCGGGTGATCGCCCGATCGCGCGAGCGGAGCCTCCCGCTGCCGCTCACCTTCGTGCTCTTCGTGATGGGACGCGTACTGGATGCGCTGGGCTACGTGCACCGCAAGCGTGGAGAGGATGAGCGCGAGCTGGGGCTCATCCACCGCGATGTGTCGCCGCAGAACGTCCTCGTGTCGTACGAGGGCGAGGTCAAGGTCATCGACTTCGGGTTGGCGAAGAGCGCGCTCAATCCCACGCTCACGCACCCGTCGATCATCCTGGGCAAGTTCCTCTACATGTCCCCGGAGCAGTCCACCCACAAGCCGATGGATCGCCGTTCCGATCTCTATTCGGTGGGCGTGTGCCTCTACGAGCTGATCTCCGGCAAGAACCCGTTCGAAGATTTCAACTCCGCGGAGCTGATCGCCCAGGTGAGCAATCCGAGGATTCCGTCGCTGCAGACGATCGATCCGCTCTATCCACCAGACGTGGTCGCGCTGGTCTCGAAGGCGCTGGCACCCAATCTGGCGGATCGCTTTCAAAGCGCCGAAGAGTTCGCGTCCGCGGTGCGCGCCGCGCTCAATCACATTGATCCCAACGTGGGAGCGGACAGCATCGCGAAGTTCATGCGCGAGACGTTCGCCGCGGATTACGCCAGCGAGCGCAAGCTCTACAGCAGCTTGAAGGATGTTCGCGCGGCGCGTCCGGAGCTTCTTCGAGAAGAGGGCGCGAACGGAACCACCCGTCCCGGCGCGTCGCCGCTGCGTGGGCTGAAACGGGCGCCAGCGCTGGGCGCGGATGTCGCCACCGCGCTGACCTCGCCGTCTCTGGTTGGCCTGGAAACGACGGCGGTGGGGCCCGCGCCGCCTCCGTTGCGACGGGCGGTCTCGCTGTCGTCGCCGCTGGAGCCAGAGACGCAGTCAAACATTCCTTGGATCGCGGAGCCCATCATTACGCCCGTGCATGAGCCCAGCGTGGTCGTGGGCGACGGCTCCGAGACCCAGCCGCGCGTGGTGCTGGGCACGTTGCTCGACGAGCCCACTCCAGCGAGCTCGCCCGCGCCGGTCCTCTCCCTGCCTGCGCACCAGCGCATTGAGAGCCGGGAGAACGAGACGACCACTGTCGCGCCGCCCGTGACGGACCAGGGGGAAGCGGGCGGACCGTGGCTGGCGCGCACGTGGAAATGGGTGCTGCTGATTATGGTGCTGGGGGCCGCGGTCGCGGGGGCTGCGGTGATGGCGTACCGCGCGTTCGTGGAGATGGAGGAAGACGCATCCACGGCGAAGCGTCAACCTCCGCCGATTCTGCCGGAGCTGCTGCCGGATGATGAGTCCGAGCCGCGCACCGCCGCGTCTGTCGCTGCGCCGGCCCCGGCCGCCGCGGAGGAGGGGGCTGATGAGTTGGCTCCGCTGACGCCGGGTAAGAAGGCGCAGATGAAGAAGGCGCCGCGACGGAAGGCGGGCCGCGGTCGTCACCTCCTCATCGCCGGCGAGTTTGATCGGGTGCTGGCCTCCTTCACTGCGCTTCGCGGGGGTGGGCAGAGCTGCGAGTCGTTGGGCACGCTGTGCGCGCGCATGGAGAAGCTCAAGGCAGAGGTCGCGGACACCGCGGACAACGTCGAGATTCAAGATCGAGTGCTTCGCAACGTGCGCGGAGTCGCGGCGGAGTTGGAGCGGATCTCCAAGGGGCAGCGCTAAGTGCTGGAGCTGACCTCCGTGCGCGCCGGCTATCCGCGGCGCCCTGTTCTGGATGACGTCTCTCTGACGCTGAGCGCGGGTCGGGTGCTCGCGGTTTTGGGACCGAACGGTGCGGGGAAGAGCACGCTGGTTCGGGTCGCGTTAGGACTGCATGGCATCGAGGCTGGGACAGTTCGCGTCGCGGGAAAGGGGCTGCGCGAATGGGATCGCAAGGCGCTCGCGAA
>JBQTKE010000128.1:0-10983 GCA_052386435.1 Myxococcaceae bacterium | reverse complement strand
AAAAGAGATCGGCGGACGCCTCAACAAGATCTCCAGGGAGGTCTATGACATGCGAGACCTCCACGGCGGACTGCACGAGCTGCGCAGAGATCTGCGTTGGAATGCGGTTTTTTCCGAAGGTCTGAGTGGCTTTGTCCAGTTTGATGGCGCGCACCATCCCATCCCGGAGCTCGCCTCTCTCGCCGGAAACAAGGAGGCGGAGAAGGAGTTCAAGTTCGTCAAACCGGACGCGCCCGACCGTGAAGAAGGACCGGTCAACGTCTCGCAGAGCGCGTTTATGGGTCTTCTGAAGACAGTCGAGGAGCTGGGGAACCTCAAGGACAAGCTCGAAGAGCTGGACACCTTCGAGCAGGCCCATGCCGCGGCGAAGCTTCCCTTCGCAGACTCTGCCGTGAAGCGGGAAGACGCCTTCAAAGAAGCCGAGACGATCTACGGTGACCTGCAGCGGATGAAGCTGGTGGACGCGATCGCCGAAGCCTTCAAAAAGCCGAACACCTGAGCGACACTCCCGTCCGCCATGGCGCGAACCAAAGACAGCGGCGGTGGGCTGGATCGGGACTTTGCGTACCTGATGCCGTTCCTCGACAAAGTGGCCTCGACCGCGGCGAATTTCGCCGGTCCAGGTCGTGATGAGTTGATGGTGTTGGTCGATGGAGAGAAGGAACGTTGGCAGCGCATTCAAGACCTGCTCAAGGGCGCCGCGCCGCCGAGTGCAGAGGCCGTCGATGCCTCGGCGAATACGCAGGCGCACGAGGTCGAGTTGCCCCCCATCCAGCGCTTCACGATCGGCGCGTTGAAACGCTGAGGCAGAAGGCTTATCCAGGGCGAACTCCCCGGTAGCGACGACGCGGAGCCCCCGCTGGATGCGGCGGAGAACGCGAGATTACCGTCGGCGCTGCGTGGGCGCTGGACGAGCGTGAGCGGCCTGTTCCCGCGAATAGGCCCGCATCACCTTTGCCACGTAAAACTCAGTCTCACCGTTGCGAGGAACGACGCCGCCACTGACCGCACCGGGACCGGCGTTGTACGCGGCAACAGCCAGCCGGATGTTCTTGGTGCGGCGCAAATTACCGGCGAGGTAGCGCGCGCCCGCGTCGATCGCTTCCGCCGAGTCGAAAGGGTCCACCAACCGCAGCTCACGCGCGGTCCCCGGCATGATCTGCAGCAGCCCCATCGCGCCCGCGAAGGAGATTCGATGGGGCGTGTCCTCGGACTCCACTTCCACCACCGCGCGCAGCAACCCCGGCGGAAGCTTGTGCCGCTTCTCCGCGTCCGAGATCAGCGTGTCGATGGCCGGGTGGCCGTTCCACACGCACGAAGGCAGGTGGCTCACATAGCTGCCCAGCGCGTCGCATTTCTCGCGCAGGAAAAACGGCGAGAGGGGGAAGACCGCGCTGCGGCCAACAAACGCGACCGTCAGGTTCAACGTGACCAAAGGGACCGCCGCGGCGAGCAGCATTTGCTGCCACCACTTCAGTCGAATCAGGACCCTGACCAGCTTGTTCAACACGGCACCCAGACTACCGCACCTCAAGCCTGCTTAGACACGCGCGCGGCTTGTGCCAGCGCAAGCGAAACAGCGTCCCAAGGGAGAAGGGCCGCGCTACGAGATCAAACCAATCTCTTTCAGGCGCTGGCGCAGGAAGTCGTCCGCGGTGATTGGCGGGAACTTCGCAGGATTCTCCGGGGTCTCGGTACAGGGCAGCGGCTTGAGCACGCACTCTGGATAGGGATGCACGAAGAACGGCATCGAGAACCGCTCAACGTCCTGCTCCGATCCGCTTGGATTCACCACTCGATGAGTAGTCGCCGGAATCAGGTTGTTGGTGACGCGCGAGAGCATGTCGCCGGAGTCGACGACGATCTGTCCACGCAGCGTATCGACGGGGATCCACTCACCATCGCGCGTGAGCAGCTCCAGTCCGGACGCGGTCCCCTCACAGAGGAGGGTGATGAGGTTGATGTCCTCGTGCTCCGCCGCGCGCACGCCGCCAGGGATGAAGAGATCCTTCAAAGGCGGGTAATGAATGACGCGCAGGATCGAATTCCCGTCCGCCGCCATGTCCGCGAGCGTGTTCTTCGCGACACCGAAATATTCGGCGATCGCTTGGAGCATGAGCTTGGCGGCGTCGTCGAGCTGCGAGAAAAGTGTTCCCGTGCTCTCGCGGAAATTCGGCACCTCTTTGGGCCACGCGTTGCGGATGTAGCTGTTGAAGTACTTGTGGCTCTCTGGGAGTTCGCGACCGACGTGCCAGAACTCCTTCAGATCTCCGACTTTTCGGTTCTTCGCGTGCTCTTTGCCAAGACCCGTGTAGCCGCGCTGCCCGCCGCCGCCTTGGATCTCGTACGCCTTCTTCTGATCTATCGGGAGCTGGAAGAACTTCTCCACGTCCGAATAGGCGCGGCGGATCAGCGTGTCCGAAATGCCGTGTTGCTCTACGGTGACGAACCCGAATTCTCGCAGGCCATCGCCGAAAGCTTGGATGAAGGTGGCGCGCTCGTGCGGAGTGCCGCGGGCGTAGTGTTGAAGGTTGACGACAGGGATGCGGCGTGCGGAAGAAGCCATGGGCCGCGAAAATTAGCTGCGAAGAGAGAGCGCTCGATAGACCCCGGGGAGGCCGCGGTCGCTCGGAGGTGACGGGGTGCTCTCAAACCTTCTGCCCGTTTGGGCGTTCGGTGGCTTGACTCAACTGGCCTTCTCCCGTAGATCGGCAGCCCTTTTTTAGGAATCCCACAGCAAGGTCTTGGAAAGACGGCCTTTGCCTTCCGGATTCAGACCCATTTCCCAGGGGCTTTCGATGTACGCAGTCATTCGAACCGGCGGCAAGCAGTACCGCGTAGCGGAGGGCGACGTCCTCCGTATTGAGAAGATCGCTGGCGACGTCGGCAAGGACGTCACTTTTGGCGAGATCCTCATGGTGGGCGGCTCGGAAAGCCCGAAGGTGGGGCAGCCCACCGTCTCCGGCGCGAAGGTCGTCGGCCAGATCCTCGCCCAGGACAAGCACCGCCGCGTGCTCCACTTCCGGAAGGAAAAGGAAGGTTGGACCCGTCGTCGTGGCCACCGCCAGCCGTACACCGAGGTGAAGGTCACCTCGATCACTGGCTGAACTGGCCGCAGAGGTCCCCTCTTTCATTCACGCATTAAGGATCAAGTGTCATGGCTCATAAAAAAGGGCAGGGCTCTTCACGCAACGGTCGCGACTCCGGCGGGCAACGCCGAGGCGTGAAGGTTTTCGGCGGTGAGACTGTCAGCGCGGGAAGTATCCTCGTTCGTCAGGTTGGAACCGTGATTCACCCGGGTACCAACGTGAAGCTGGGTCGGGATTACACCCTGTATTCGACCTTGGACGGAGTCGTGAAGTACGAGCGCTACGGCAAGACCAAGAAGAAGGTCTCGGTCTACCCGTCGGCTGAAGCGGCGGCCTAAGCCGTCCTTCGCACGTTTTGATTTCGCGAACGGGTCGTCCCAGTCGCCGCGGCGATGTTGGGCCGGCCCGCGCTGCGTTTTGAGAGGTCACCATGAAGTTCGTCGACCAAGTCCGGATTCACGTGAAGGCTGGCGATGGCGGTCATGGCGCGGTTGCGTTCCGCCGTGAGAAGTACATCGAGAAGGGCGGCCCCAGCGGCGGTGACGGCGGCGATGGCGGCTCGGTCATCTTCGTGGCGGACCCTCAGCTCACCACGCTCCTGGACTTCCGTTACCTGCAGCACCACAACGCAGGCGACGGCCAGCAGGGCATGGGCAGCGACTGCAACGGCAAAGCGGCGGATGATCTGGTCCTGCGCGTGCCGGTGGGAACCCTGGTGAAGGAAGACGGTTCGGACGAGATCCTCGTAGACCTCTCCTCTCCCGAACAGCGCTTCGTCGTCGCGCAAGGCGGACGGGGTGGCTTGGGGAACATCAACTTCGCCACGTCGACTCGGCAAACCCCTCGGTTCGCGCAAGACGGCACCAAAGGCGTCGAGAGGACGATCATCCTCGAGCTGAAGCTGCTCGCGGATGTCGGACTCCTCGGCTTCCCCAACGCTGGAAAGAGCACCCTCATCTCCCGCGTCTCTCGCGCCAAGCCCAAGGTCGCGGACTACCCGTTCACCACGCTCGTTCCTCACCTTGGGATGGTCCAATACAAAGACGAGCTCTCTTTCGTCATGGCGGACATCCCCGGAATCATCGAGGGCGCCAGCGAAGGGGTCGGGCTGGGACATCAGTTCCTGCGCCACGTCGAGCGCTGCCGCGTGTTGATCCATGTCGCGGACTTGGCGTCGAGTGTTGAAGGGCGTGATCCCGTCCGAGACTTCGACGTGCTCAACGAAGAGCTGGAGAAGTACAGCCCGGAGCTCGCACGGAAGCCGCAGATCGTCGCGGCCAACAAGGTCGACCTTCCCTTCGCGCGAGAGGATCTGGAGCGCTTCACGCAAGAGATGAAGAAGCGCGGTCACCGCGTGTTCAGCATCTCCGGCGTCACGGGTGAGGGCGTGCAGGCACTGCTCGACGCTTCCGCCAAGGTGCTCTTCGGTCCCGCGCACGTCGCGGAAGAGTTCAGGCCCGGTCGACCTGCTCCGAAGGCGCGAGCAGCAAAGTCGGCCACGGCGAAAGCGCGCGGGTCGAGCAAGACAACCGCGAAGGTGTCGCCCGCGAACGGACGCGTCTCTCGCAAGACAGCGGTGAAGACGGCCACTGCGAAAACGCGCGCGTCTGGCAAAGCAACCGTGAAGCCGGCAAGGTCGAACCGGCGCTCTGGCAAGGCGACCACCGCAAAGCAGGCGAAGTCGCGAGCCGCGAACGCACGTGCGACCAAGCAGGCGCCGTCGACATCCAAGGTCCGCGCGAAGTCCTCGGTCCGAGCGGCAAAGAAACCGTCCCCTGCGCGCGGCACCGCGAAGAAAAGGCCCACGGCGAGAGCGGGGCGCTAAAATGGGTGGCGGTGGACCTGGTTACGAGCGGGCCGCGCGGAACGCCCCGAGCCCCGACGAGCTCGTGGTCGACACCCGCAAGGAGCGCATCGACGAGGTCCTGCAGGGACGGACTCGCACGCTCACCGTGGTCCTCGACCGCATCGAGGACACCTTCAACATGGCCGCGGTCCTCCGCACCTGTGAGGGGCTGGGTGTGCAGGAGGTCCACGTCATCCGCAACGCCAAGTTCGCCTGGCGGCCCAACGCCAAGGTCACCCAAGGCTGCGACAAGTGGCTGGACGTGAAGGAGTACGAAGATTTCGCCGCTTGCCTAGCGCACCTAAAGTCGCGCGGCTTCACGGTGCTCGCGTCAGGCTTCACGGAGGGCGCGACCAACCTCTTCGACCTCAAGTTCAACGAGAAGCTCGCGCTGGTCTTCGGGAACGAACGCGCGGGCGTATCGGACGAAGTGCTGAAGACCGCGGACGGCGTCTTTTGGATTCCCATGCGCGGGTTCGTGCAGAGCTTCAACATCTCCGTCGCCGTCGCGGCCACGCTCTCCCGAGCGATGAGTTGGCGCCGAGAGCACGGCCTTCCGGCAGGCGACCTCACGCCCGAGGAACATGCGGATTTGAAGGCGCGCTTCACGTTCTTGTCCGTGAAACAACGAAGGAAAATCTACAAAGACGCCGCGCCGTGAATGGGCGGTAAACAGCGGCGTCGGGTCATTTAACTGCTTGGAGGACGCATGGTGTTCGAGTCTCTGCTGCTCGTCTTGCTCAGCCAGCCCGTGCCCTCGGCCGACGCGGGGACGCGGCGCAAGCCCACCGCCTCGTCGCTGTCGAACCCCGTCGCGCACTCCTCGGACGCCGGTGTCGCGGCCACCTCCGCGCCAAGGGCCATGCCCGCCGCGGGCGCGAAGCCAGGTGCGCAGTCAAAGCCCTCGTCCATGACGGGTGACGTGAAGGAGCTGGTCGACCGGATGCAGGCCTTCTACGAGAAGACCGAGGACTTCAAGGCGCAGTTCAAACAGGAGTACGCGCACAAGACTTTCAAGCGGAAGCAGGTGTCCACCGGAACGATGACGTTCAAGAAGCCGGGCCTGCTGCGTTGGGAGTACGAAAAGCCAGCGCCCAAGGCGATCGTCCTCTCCGGCGACAAGGTCTACCTCTACGACCCGGAAGCGATGCTGCTCACCAAGAGCCGCATCGACACCAACCAGCTCTCCGCCTCCGTCACCTTCCTCTTCGGCAAAGGCAAGCTCGCGGACGAGTTCAGCATCGAGAAGGGCAACTGCGAAACGTGCTCGGGAACGCTGCTGGTGCTGACGCCGCTCAAGCAGGACCCGCGTTTCCAGCAGCTCAAGTTGGAGGTCGATGGGAAAACAGCGCGCGTGCTCAAGAGTACCGTCATCGACCCGGACGGCAGCGAGAACGCTATCTCGTTCCTCGACTTCAAGCCCAACGTGGGCATCACCAAGGAACAGTTCACGCTCAACCCCGCGGAGGGCACGCAGGTCCAAGACCTCACGCAGGGGATGAAGTAGTGCGACGCGCGCCGCCAGCTGTGTTCGCGGTGCTCATCGCCTGCGCGACGCCGGGCATTCCTCGAAACACGGAAGACGATCTCGAGGGACTCCGCGCGTCTCTCAAAGAAGGCCCCATTCGAGCGGTGCTCGACGGCAGTGCTCGAGGGAAGCCGGCCGAAGTTGAGCTGGAGCTGGCCTCTCCGCTCAGTCGAATCTCCGCGGGATGCTTTGACGGGGACATCCCCTCGCCGGGCAGCGTTGACCTTGCCAAGTGGTCCGGCGGTTACGAGCGGCTTCCTGAGATTCGCGTGCGCGACGCCAAGGTCGGCGATCGTCTTCTCCATGAACGCGCGATGGCGCTCACACCGCGCACTGACGCGTGCGTCCTGCAATTGGGCGCGGACGTGTTGGCGAACTACGCGCTGGAGATCGATCCCGAGAAGCGAGAGCTGCGCTTGAGCAAGTCCACCGTCGAGCCGCCCGAGGACGAGTGGAAGCAGGCCCAAGATCTCGACCTCGCCCGCGATCCGCGCACGGACTGGCCGGTCATCGCCGCGCAGCTGTACCAAGGCGACAAGGTCATCACCGCTCCGTTCATCTTTTCCACCGTTCAGACCACCACGCGCGTGGGTCAGCCGTTCACGTCGGGAGAGCTGGATGCGTTGGAGCTGTCACCCAAGGTCGCAGTCACACGGCTCACGGCGACGCTTGAATCCGACTGGAAACAGCCGGTCGCGCAGGGCGTCCTAGGCAGCGACGTCTGGGGCTGGTTCAAGGTCCGGATTGACCCTCACGCGGGGCGCCTCCATGTCGCGCTGCGTGCTGGGCAGGTCATGCCGGTGCTCGACAAAACCGCTCCAGGAAAGCTGCTGCCGGACGAACCGGAGCCGGACGACCCCCAGGGTGCACTCCCTTAAGTTCCCAACGCTCCGCGGCGTGCAGCACCAACTGCCTGGCCGCGGTGAGCTCTGCGACCCACCATTTTCCCTTCGCAGCGTCGACAGCGGTGAGCTCGCGCGCGTTGTAGGCAAGCACCGAACGGTCAACGTACGCCTCGGCGAGATCGATCTCGGTCGCCATCTCCGCCAGTTCGAAGCGCACGTGCTGACACGGGCATCTCTTATTCGCTGCCGCGCCGGTTGGGGCCGGCGAAGGCGCGCCAGCTGCTCATGCTGCCGCGGGAAATTGGCGGAGAAGAGTCGCTCGCTCTGGGGTTGGTGGACGCGCTGGTGCCGGCGCATTCCGCGCTCGCGCAGGCCAAGGACGACGCCCGGAAAATCACCGAGGGTCCCCCGTTGGCATTGGCCGGCATCAAGGACCTGCTCGCGGCGTCGGGGGCCACAGCGAGAACGACCTGCGACCCGAGTTCCGGCGCGCCGGCAAGTCGCTGGGCTGGTTCGGGAGCAGCGAGGACAACCTCGGAACAGTGAGCTGCACCTGTTACGCCGCTTCGAACAGCGCGGCGATGCCCTGTCCGCCACCGATGCACATCGTCTCCAGCGCGTAGCGTCCTTTGCGGCGCCGAAGTTCGTGCAGCATCGTCGTGAGGATCCTTGCCCCGGTTGCCCCTATCGGATGCCCAAGGGAGATTCCTGAGCCGTTCACGTTGACTCGATCGAGATCTCGAAGGTTCCAGGTCTGGAGCACCGCGAGCACCTGACACGCGAACGCCTCATTGATCTCAATCAGTGAAAGGTCGTTGAAGCCGAGGCCAGTGCGCGCAAAAAGCTTGGCGACGGCGGGGACCGGGCCAATGCCCATGGTGCTGGGCTCACACCCGACTGCGGCCCACCCGCGCAGGAACGCCATCGGGGCCAGGCCCAGCGACGCGAGCTTGTCCTCGGCGACGATGAGGCAGGCAGCCGCGGCGTCGTTCTGTTGGCTCGCATTGCCCGCGGTGACCACACCACCCGGCATCACCGGCCGCAGCTTGGCCAAGGTCTGTGAGCTGGAATCGGGACGAATTCCCTCATCCCGTTCGAAGCGCAGCGCTTCGCCCTTCTTCTGTGGAACGTCGATGGGAACGATTTCCTCCGCGAACTTGCCGGACTCCCACGCCGCCGCGGCCAGCTTGTGACTGCGGACCGCGAATTCGTCGCAGGCCTCGCGCGAGATCTTGTACTGCTTGGCCAGGTTCTCCGCGGTCTCGATCATCCCGGAGATGACCCCAAAGCGCTCCACCGGTTGAGAACGTTCGCGCCCGCGATCCAGTCGGTCATAGAGCTGGACGTTTCCCATGCGAGCCCCCCAACGCATCTGCGTTGAGTAGTACTCGATGTTGCTCATGCTCTCGACGCCGCCCGCGAGCACCACATCCGCGGCTCCGGACTGGACCATCATCGCCGCCGTCACTATCGCCTGCAGTCCGCCACCACAGCGCCGGTCGGTCTGAAACCCGGGCACTTGAATGGGCAGCCCCGCGTGCAGCGCCGCCCATCGGCCAATGCACGGCGCTTCGGAGCTCGGATACGCCTGAGCCATCGCCACGTCTTCGATCAACGCGGGATCGATCTTGCTTCTCGCGACGACGGCCTTGATCACCACCGCCGTCAGGTCCTCGGCCCCCAAGGGCCGCAACGTCCCTCCGAATGCGCCCACCGGCGTGCGGACGGGCGCGACGATGGCCGCTCTCCTCAGGGTCTTCATTGCAACTCCGCGTGGACTTTCATCAAAGGAGGTGGAAAAGCGGCTACCGTCATCGGCCGGGCGACATCCCACAACCAGAGCGCGTGGGCAAATCTGGCCACTCCTTCGGTACTTACGGCCGCAAACCGCAGGATGAGCTCGCTTGAGAATACAGACATGGCCAAGTCACTGTTCAACGCTCGGAGAGCACTCGGTGCGTTGGTGCTGGTCCTCACTGCCACCTGCGGCGCCCCCCGGAGGACGGCGCTCCTTCGCTGGCGGGACGACTCTTCACGCCGCTGGGGATGATCAGCTGCGGCTTCGGCGCGCTCGGGTGGGGCGTCACCACGCGCAGGTGGTCTCCCGGCCCTATCTACAACCATGCGGGCACCAACACCCTCAACTACGCCGTGGTCTGGCTGGCGCCGGGAATCAACCGCGCCTACGTCAGCTCCACCATCGCCGCGAACGATGCTTCGGAAGTCCCTGCCGATAATGCGGTGTGGCACCTGATCAACCGCAACGACTTCTAAGTCCGGCTCAAACGTGCCGGTCGCCTGTGACGGAGCCAAGCCACTACCGCGGCGCGATCCATGTCTGCGGCACAGTACCGAGGGCGGCGTCGCGGACTTTGTGTTTGCGCGCCTTGGGATCAGGCCGCTCCACGACCTTGGCGACGAGGTCGTAGTCATGAGCCTCCGTGACTTCCACGGTCACGAACTCACCGGGGTAGGCCATGCCGTCGTTGATGTAGACCTGCCCGTCGATCTCCGGGGCCTGGCCTTGGTGACGGCCGACCAAGAGGTGCTCGGTCTCTTCGCTGGCGCCTTCGACGAGAACCTCCAACCGCTTCCCAATCAGCTGCTTGTTCTGTTCGCGGTTGATCCGCTTCTGGATCGCCATGATCTCCCGCCAGCGACGCTCGATCACGGTCTGCGGCACCTTGTTCGGCAAGTCGAACGCGGCGGTGTCCTCTTCGTCCGAGTACTGGAAGCAGCCCAGCCGTTCGAAGCGCTGTGACTTCACGAATTCCTTGAGCAGCTCGAAGTCTTCTTCGGTCTCACCCGGCAGCCCGGCAATCACCGACGTGCGCAGGGTGAGCCCAGGCACCCGCTCGCGCAATTTACCGAGCAGCTTGTGCAGGAACTCCGCGTTGCGTCCACGCTTCATCGACATCAGCAGCTTGTCGGACGCGTGCTGCACGGGCATGTCCAGGTACTTGGCGATTTTCTTCTCAGACGCCATCACGTCGATCAATTCGTCCGGGAACACGCGCGGGTACGCGTAGTGCAGGCGAATCCAGCGCACGTCCACCTGGCAGAGCGCCTTGAGCAGCTCGTGCAGCTTGGGGCGGCCGGGAAGGTCGTGGCCGTAGGCCGTGAGATCCTGCGCGATGAGGTTCAGCTCAGACACACCCGCGTCTGCGAGCTTCGCGGCTTCAGCGACGATGTCCGCGATGGAGCGCGACCGTTGGGCGCCGCGCAGCTTGGGGATGATGCAGAACGCGCAGGCGTTGTCGCAGCCTTCGTAGATCTTCAGATACGCCGTGTGCTCCGGCATCGAGTTGGTGCGGGGCGTCTTCGCGTCGTGGATGTATTCGGGATCCGGGATGACCTGCCGGGGCGAGGCCTCGGCCGCGAGCAGATCGCCAATCTGCGCGTAAGCGGACGTGCCCAGGAAGTGATCCACTTCAGGCATCTGCGCGGAGAGCTCGCCGCCGTAGCGCTGCGAGAGACAACCGGTGACAACCAGCGTGCCGCACTTACCAGACTTTTTGTGCTCGGCCAGCTCGAGAATGCTGTCGACCGACTCCTGCTTCGCCGGACCAATGAACGCGCAGGTGTTGACGACAATGACCTCCGCTGCCTCCGGCTCCTGCACGAGCTGATACCCGCGCCCGGCCAGGGTGCCGAGCATGACCTCCGAGTCCACCC
>JBQTKE010000127.1:0-2694 GCA_052386435.1 Myxococcaceae bacterium | reverse complement strand
CCCACGCACCAGCGCTACTTCTTACCGGCCAGCAGGTGGTCGAGCACCGCTTCCACCGGCACTTCCGAATCCGCCACGTTCGCGACGGAGACCTTGAAGAGAACCCCCGTCTCTTCCTGCACTTCGAGCAGCACCCGGGTGAAAACGGCGTGCGCGGTTGGCGCGGTGCATTCAGGAAGAAGCGCACCGAAATTTCCGTTGCCCAGATGTCCCAAGACATCTGGAGTCCGCAAACGACGGCGGAGCGCGGCGGCGCATACGCGAACGCGGTCGCCCATGGGCTCGTCGGGGCGACAGACGGCGACGCTGACCGGGCGGTTGTAGCGGCGGGTTCGCGCCAGCTCCTGATCAATGCGGCTCACCAGGCCAGAGCGATCGAAGAGCCCCGTCTCCGGATCGCTGCCGCTGCGCTTGAGAAGGTTGAGACTGCGCTGCAGCTCTTTCTCCGTGCTGCGGAGCTTGATGGCGCGGTCGGTCCGGTTGAGCAGCTCCGCCGCTTGGAACGGTTTGCTCAGGTAATCCACCGCGCCCAGGTTCATGGCGCGGACC
Source organism: Myxococcaceae bacterium (assembly GCA_052386435.1). Lineage (GTDB taxonomy): Bacteria > Myxococcota > Myxococcia > Myxococcales > Myxococcaceae > JBQTKE01. The sequence continues at coordinate 2,145 of JBQTKE010000127.1, read as the reverse complement.
TTCTCCGCCACGCCTTGGTGCGCGGAGAGGAGAATCACCGGAATGTCTTGGGTGTCGGTTGAAGACTTGAGCGCGACCGCCGCGTCCAACCCATCCAGCTTGGGGAGGAAGACATCCATCACCACCAAGTCAGGGTGAAGCGCGCGGGCCTTGGCCACGCCCTCCGCGCCGTCACGCGCCAGCTCCACTCGGTAGCGAGAGCGCAGAATCTCCGTCACCACTGCTGCGACTTCCGGTTCGTCTTCGACGACCAGGACGCGGGGTTGCACGGTCGGCTCCTGCGGTTTGGTGACGGCCCCTTCACACGTCTCCGGCCCTTGAGCCAAGGGAAGCGTTACGACGAAAGCAGTACCACCTGAGGCAAGTCGCTCCGCCCAAATCTCTCCGCCGTGAAGCTCCACGAACTCTTTGCAGATCGCCAGCCCCAACCCTACGCCGCCCGGACCGTGGCGATAACGATCGAACACAAGGTGCAGCTGTTCGACCGGAATTCCCGCTCCGTCGTCTTCCACTCGAATCTTCACCGCTTCGCCATCCGGCCGCTTCAGCCGCTGGGTGCGGACCACGACGACGCCCGACTTGCTGGCGTGGCCAATGGCGTTGGTGATCAGGTTCTGGAGAACCTGACGCAGCTTCACCTCGTCGCCCACCACCATCAGGCTCTCGGGCGTCTCCGAGCGCAGCGCGACGCCCCGCTGGGTCGCGAGGATCTCCAGCTCAGCCGTCTGCTCTTTACAGATCTCCGCGACGTCGGTCAGCCGCGGATTCAATGAGAGCCGAGCCTGTTCGCCCTTCCCTTTCTCGAGGAGCGATTCGACCAGGTCGAGGATCTTCTTTCCTTGGCGGACGATCGCTTCGGCGGAGGCGTGCGGCTGCTTCGGCAGCTCCGCGTCGGCGAGGAGGCGGCCGTGGCCCAGCATGACTTGCAGCGGCGCGCGAAGGTCGTGGCTGACCACCGCGATGATCTCGTCCTTGAGCCGGTTGAGCTCCTTGAGCCGCTTGTTCGCGTCGTTCAGCTCTCTGTAGCGGTCGACGTAGGCGGCTTCCAGATCCTCGCGCTTGCGCTTGAGCGCCGAGTGGAGCCGCGCGTTGCGTACCGAGTTGGCCAAAGCCGCAGCCGCAGCTCGCGCGAACTCAACCTCGTCCGTGGCGAAGGAGCTGTCGCCGCGGGCCACACGCAGGAAGAGCGCGCCCATCACGTCGTCTTGTGAGACCAACGGCTGAACGAGAATGCTCTTCACGCCCAGCGGGATGGTGCGGCGCACCTCGTCCATCAACGGGTCGCGTGCGGCGTCTTCAACGAGCACGGCCTCGCGCGTGGTGAGCGCTTTGCGGATCTCCGGGTAGCGGAGAATGTCGACATTGAAAGGCGAGAGCTCCGGGTGCTCGCGCGAAGCAACGACTTGGGCGTTGCGCGGCATTCCTTCGACGAGAACAACCGAGCAACGATCGGTGTGGATGATCTGACCAATCTTGTCGACAGCGATGCGCAGGATCTCTTCGAGGTCGAGTGAGCTGGTGGCGGCCCTCGTAATCTCCAGCAGCGCCTCCATCCGCGCGCGCGAATGTTCATCGCGTTCCACCGCGCGTTTCGCGCGAAGCGTGGTCTCCAGCCGCCGCGCGAGCTCGTCGTACGAATGGATGTAGTCGTCGACTTCACTCTTTCGAAGCGCGGCCGCCCCGCCCTCCACCACGTCCGCCAGCAAGGGCAGCTGGTTCAACTGGGCGTTGCCTTTGATCGCGGTGAGCCAACCGGACATTCCGGATGTCTTCCCGGCAACGAGAATCGCCTCAGGCCTGAGCTGCTCCGCAACACTCGTAAGCTGCGCGGGTGAATCCGCGGAGGCGCAGAAGTAGCCACCGGCAGAGAGCCGATCGAGGACTGCCTGCGTGGTGCTCTTTCCTCCAACCACAAGGATGCGTCCGCGCAGTTGCGAGAGGTCTGCTGGGCCCAAACAGCACGCTCCTCAACCCGCGACCTTTAGATCGCGGACATACAGAGGCGATTATGCCGAAGGTGCACGTAGGCAAACCACTGATAACACTCGTACACAGTCGCCTGGGTAACCGTCCGCCAGCCAACCATTTGTTTTTCAAGGATGTGATGTGTGCCGAGCGGCGGGTGACCCCTTTCTTTTCTTTGCA
>JBQTKE010000126.1:0-4572 GCA_052386435.1 Myxococcaceae bacterium | reverse complement strand
GAGGATCCGGACGAGGGCCTTCATCGGTTGGCGGTAAGGGTCCAGACGACCGAAGAGCTCGCGACTCAGCTGGAGGCATACGCTTCCGGCAAGCCGCCGCCGGGTCTCAAGGCTGGATTTGGCGATGTCGCTCGCCACAAGGTGGCTCTCGTCTTCGGCGGGCAGGGTTCTGCATGGAGCGGAATGGGACGCGACCTGCTCGCAAACGATCCCGCAGCGCGCGCAGTGCTGGAGCGATGCGATCATGCCTTCCGCGCTTACTTGCCTCAGTCCATCATAGATCTGCTGCGGAAGGGTGATGAGGCGGTCTTCGAGCGGCCGACCGTCCAATTCGTGACCTTCTCGATGCAGCTGGCTATCACCGCCGCCCTGCGTGCGCGTGGTGTGGTCCCTGCCGCCGTGGTCGGCCAAAGCATGGGCGAACTGGCCGCCGCCTGTGTGGCGGGCGCGCTCACGCTCGAAGAGGCGGTGCGGGTGCTGTTCCTCCGCAATCAGGCGACCGCTCCGGCCAAAGGCACGATGCTGGTTGTGGGCCTGTCCATGGCGAGCACGCTTGAGACCATCGCCCCGTACGGCAAACAGCTCGCGGTCTCCATTCAAAACAGCCCAGAGAGCACGGTTATCTCCGGGGACGAGGACGCGATCGCGGTGTTGAGGAAGGAGTTGCAGACCCGCGGAACGTTTTTCAGGCTGATCCCCGCCACCTATGGCTCTCACAGCCCCCTCATGGACCCCTTCTTGCCCGTGCTTCATCGGGTGCTGGGCGACATCCGGAGGGCGCCTGGAGAGTTGGAGTTCTGGTCCACCGTCACGGGCGGGGTGCTCGTCGGAACCGCTCTTTCGGCGGAGTACTGGGGCCGAAACCTGCGGGACCCGGTGCTGCTGCAGGCCACTGTCACTCGGATGGCCGCGGAGGGTTTCACGGCGTTCGTGGAGGTGGATCCACATCCGGTGTTGGCGAAGGCGATTCGAGACTCCTTGCAGCACTTCGGCTCCTCGGCGCTGGTTACCGGCTGTGGAGAGCGCGATGAGCCGGAGTCGCATTCTCTGCTGACGGCAATGGGCGAGCTCTTCGCAGCTGGGGTGGAGCCCGTCAGGTCGCCGATCCGGGAAGAAGATGAGCTCGAGCGATTGTTTGTCGTCTCAGGAAAGACGCAGGCCACGGTAGACGAGTCCCTGGCGCGGCTGCGTGCGCACGTTGACTCTCACCCGTGGCAGCTCCCTGGTGAGATTGCCTTCAATCTCCTCGTCCACCGGACCCAGCACCCAGAGCGGCTCGCCTTCGTCGCCCGCGGGCGCGAGTCCATCAAGCATGCGCTCGACGCCCTCAAGCGGGGGCAGACGGTTCCGGGCCTTGTTCGAGGTCGGATTGCGGCGGAGTCTCCGGCTAAAGTCGTATTTGTCTTTCCGGGACAAGGCGCGCAGTGGCTGGGGATGGGTCGCCAGTTGGTGCGGGAGGAGCCTACCTTCGCCAAGGTGCTGGGTGATTGCGATGCCGCTATCGAGGCAGAGGCGGGTTGGAGCGTCCTTGCACGACTGGAGGGCTCGGACGCTAGCTGGCTTCAGAAGATGGATGTCGTGCAGCCGGTGTTGTTCGCAATGGAGGTCGCACTGGCTGAGCTTTGGCGCAGTTGGGGCGTGACGCCCGACGCCGTGATTGGGCACAGCATGGGTGAGGTGGCGGCGGCCTGCGTTGCCGGTGCTCTCTCTCTGGCAGATGCGGCGGCGGTGATCTGCCGGCGCAGCAGCCTGGTCATGCGAATCAGCGGGAAGGGAGAGATGGCGCAGGTCGGCCTCTCCATTGAGGCCGCGGAGCGCGCACTGGTGGGGTATGAGACACGCGTGAGTGTGGCGGTCAACGGCGGGCCGCGCACCACAGTCATCGCTGGAGACCCCGCCGCGCTGGGGGAGATTCTCGCCAAGCTGGAAGGCCAGGGTGTCTTTTGCCGTCGGGTGCAGGTGGCCTTCGCGAGCCACAGCCCGCAAGTCGATCCCCTGATGGCCGAGCTTTCCGCAGGCTTGAACACGCTTTCGCCCATGGCCTCGAAGGTGGCCATGTTTTCGACAGTGACCGGGCAGAGATTGGTCGGCACTGAGCTGCTGGGCTCATATTGGTCTGAGAATCTCCGCCGGCCCGTTCGATTCGCGCAGGTTGTTCAAGGGTTGGTGCGTTCCGGGCATACCGCATTCGTCGAGATGGGCCCTCACCCACTCCTTACTCAGTCCTTGGATGAGATTCTTGAGGCGGAGAAGGTTCAAGGCGTGGCTGTCGGATCGACCCGGAGAGACCAGCCTGAGCGATTGACGATGCTGGAGTCGCTGGGATCACTCTACGTCCGGGGGCAATCCTTAGATGCGGGACGGCTCTTTCCCGCAGGCGCCCCGCGCGTCGAACTGCCCACCTATCCGTGGCAACGACAGCGACATTGGGTCACTAGCAAGAGCCGTCTGCGGTCTTCTGGGCAGGAAACGGGCCATCCCTTGCTCGGCTTGCGCATTCCCTCGGCGGGGTGGTCTGCCGTCTATGAAAGCCTGATCGTTGCGAGCGCCGAACTGCAGCTCGCGGAAATGACTGTCGGAGCAGACGCAGTGGTTTCGGCAGCTACGCTCTGCGAGCTCCTCCGGGCCGCAGGTGAGGAGTGGCTCGGCGGTTCGCCTGCGGAGGTGACCGAGTTGCAGCTGGAGCAGCCGCTGGTGATCTCAGCGAAGGAGAGCCGTCGGGTGCAGGTGGTGCTCGATGACGCCGGCAAGAGTGTCACGCTCTTCAGTCAACCAAAGGATTCGAGTCCGGAGGTGGCCTGGACTCCGCATGCACGGGGCAAGTTCGTCGCCGCAAGCCGCGAGCCGCCTGTTCGCGTTTCGGTTGACGAGCTGCGAGTCCGGTGCGAGCGGACCGTGAACTTGGCCGAAGCGTACAGCCACCTCGAAGCGCGGGGTGTTCGTTGGTCCCTCTCTGCCCAGCGGGTGATCGCTCTTCAGGCCGGCGACGGGGAAGCTCTCGCCGAGTTGGCTGCGGCGGAGGAAACCTCTCGGGAAGGTTACGGGTTTGTGCCCGTCACGGTCGATGGGGCCTTCCAAGCGCTGCTCCTGCTGGCAGGTAACAACGCAGAAACTCAAAAGCCCTTGCTTCCGTCTGCCCTTTCGCGCTTTGCCGTTTATTCTGCCGCAACCGCAACCTTGGCGCGCTTGCGGCTCGAGCCCTCCTCCAACGGTTCGATTCGAGGGGAGATTGCGCTGCTCACCGCGGAAGGAGAGGTGGTAGCGGAATTCCAGGGAATTGAGCTGAAGCCAGCAAAGGGTGTTCAACTTTCGGTCGGCGATGCTCAGGGACTGGCAGATGCTTTCTACCGAATCGAATGGAGGCAGGTTCGCCCTCCCGCCGTCTCTGCCTCAATCTCCGGGCGCTGGTTGGTGGTGGGGACAGAGGAGATCGCTTCGGCGCTTGCAGGGCGGTTGCAAACGCTTGGGGCCGAATGCAGCTGGGTCACTCCGGAAAACCTAGCCAAGGCGGCCAATGCTGATCACGTGGTCTGGTTGGTTGGGCCCTCTACCGACGCACTGCAGATCACACGCACTGGTCTGACGGTGTTTAGGGGCGCAATTGAGAGGCCTTCGCCTCCGCGCCTGTGGTGGGTCACCCAGAATGCCGTCTCCGTCTTACCGAAAGAGGACTGCGTGCCGGCGGCCGCAGCCGCGTGGGGGTTGGGACGAACGGTCATCGCGGAGCGACCAGAGTTTCAGTGTACGCTTATAGATGTTTCCTACGGCGACGCGGCGTCTGCGCTGTTAAGCGAACTGGCCGCTGGCGACGGCGAGACGCAGGTAGCTTGGCGCGGCGGAGAGCGGCACGTGGCGCGCCTCGTTCGCGCATTCGCCCACACCTCCGCGGCGACCCCCGTCCTTCGGGCGGGTACGGTGCTCATCACCGGCGGACTGGGCGCGGTGGGACAGTTGGTCGCAAGGCAGTTGGCCGCGGATGGGGTGCAGCATCTGCTGCTGACTGGGCGGCGGGGAATACAGACGCCGGGGGCCAAGGAGGTCATCGCCCAGCTTGAGGCGCTCGGGGCTACCGTGACCGTGGCGGCCGTTGACGCCGCCGACAGCGGGGCGATCAAGGAGCTGTTGCGAGCGCTGCCGGAGCATCTGCCGCTCAGAGGCGTTGTGCACGCTGCGGGCATCTTTGACGATGCACTTTTGAAGAATCAGACGGAGGAGCGGGTGGAGCGAACACTCGCGCCGAAGGTGCTGGGCGCCTGGGCCCTGCACCAACTGACCCGCGACCGTCAGCTCGACTTCTTTATCCTATTCTCCTCTATGCCAGGAGCGCTCTGCTCCGCGGGTCAAGGTGCATACGCCGCCGCCAACGCCTACTTGGATGCGCTCTCCGCCCATCGACGGGCGCACGGATTGCCCGCTCAGAGCCTCGCGTGGGGGCTGTGGGCGGTGTCCTCCGGCATGGTCGCCGCTCTCAAGGCGAATCAGGTAGATCGGCTAACGCGGCTCGGGTTTCGACACACTACTGCGGAAGCAGGCATGCAGCTCTTCAAGGCGGCCATGGCCCGACCCGACCCC